>NZ_PSTO01000017.1:0-75534 GCF_002930975.1 Rathayibacter sp. AY1A3
GCAGAGGGCGGGGCCGGGTCTCGCAGGCGCCTGATGCGACCGGTGAGAGTCGCCGTCACGCTCCAGGGGCTGCCGCGGCTACCGGCGCCGTGGGCGCCGGGGCCGGCCGCCTTGCGTGACGCTCCGCGTCACGCGTCGTGGTCGGTGGTGAGGAAGGTCGCGAGCTCCTCGAGCACGGCCTGCTCGTTGTCGCCCTCGACGCTGACGGTGAGCTCGTCGCCGTGCTCGATGCCGAGCGAGATGATCCCGAGGATCGAGGCGGCGTTGACCGGGGTCGCGTCGCCCTTGGCGACGAGGACCTTCTGACCCGACTTCGCCGCGGCCTGGCTGAAGAGCGAGGCGGGGCGGGCGTGGAGGCCCTTCGACGATGCAACCTGCACGGTGCGCTCGACCATGAACGTTTCTCCTTGATCCTGCAGTCGCGACTGCATCAGTGGTGCCCGGAGTCGGGCTCGCCCGGACGGACCGGGCGGGTGGAGGAGTCCCCGTCCGCGCCTGCGACGACCGCGCGAGCGGCGAAGAGGACGGGCAGGGTCTCGAGCACGGCATCGGCACCGTGCGCTCCGAAGACATCGGGCGGGAGGAGGGCGGCCGCGGCTCCCACGAGCTCCGCACGGTGGCGGAGTCCGTCGAACTGCGACTCGAGGTGCGGCCCCACGAGGAGGACGTCGGCCTCGGGGAGGGAGTGGTCGAGACCGGTGAGGGTCTCGGAGCGGAACACGGCATCCATGCCGCGCTCCTTCGCGCCCGCTCGCAGCCGGTGGGCCAGGAACGTGCTCGACGCGCCTGCACCGCAGACGATCAGGATCTTCCGCACCTCGTTCGCCTCCTCGCGTCCGGGTCGTGATTCATCCAAGCATCCCCTCGGAGGGGCGGCATCCTCCAGCAGACAATCTTCCGCGGGGGCGGAAGACGGCCCCTTCCACCCGCGGCGCGGGGGCTCCCGGGCGCGTCGCCGGGGTGATTGACTGACGGGACGTACGACTCGCCGCCCGCGTCCTGCGGGCCCGCGGCAGGGTCGTGGCGCTCCCGGCGCCCGCCCCGACCGCACGCCTGGAGCCTGATGCCTGACAACCGCGAACGCCTGCTGGAGTACCTCTCCCGCGCCGACGGCTGGGTGACGGCGCACGAGCTCGCCGACAGGCTCGGAGTCACCACCCGCAGCGTCCGGAGCTACGTCACCGCGGTGAAGGCGCAGGCCGCCCCGCTGGAGCCGGTCGAGTCCTCCGCGAACGGCTACCGGCTCGCGCGCGAGGCGTACGCGGCCTACCTGGAGGCGCAGCGCAGCCGCGACATCGAGCCCGACACCCCGCGTGACCGGCTGTACAGCATCGTCCGCCGCCTGGTCGACTCCGACGAGGGCCTGGACGTCTTCGCCCTCGCCGACGCGCTGTCGGTGAGCGAGTCGACCGTCGACGCCGATCTGCGCCGGGTGAAGGCCCTCGCCGACGAGGCCGGCCTCGGGCTGGTCCGGCGCGGCCCGTCGGTGCGCCTCGAGGGCAGCGAGGAGGCCCGCCGCCGCCTGATCTCGCGGATGTTCCGCGACGAGAGCGCGCAGGGCGTCTTCACGCTCGACGACGTCCAGCGCGAGTTCGCCTCCCCCGGCCTCGGCGCCTTCAAGACCGAGCTGCTGGCCGAGCTCGAGACCCGCGGCTACTACATCAACGACTACGGCGTGAACAGCGTCCTCCTCCACATCGCGATCGCCGTCGACCGCGTCGCCCGGGGCATCGGGGACCCCTCCGGCTCCCGCCCCTCCCCCGCGATCCACGGCGAGCTCGCGGCCCTGCTGGCGGAGCTGGTGGAGCGGCACTTCGCGACGCGCCTGACCGACGCCGAGCTCGCCCAGCTCGCGATCCTGATGACGACGCGGGTGGCGACGCCCGGGCAGAACGAGCCGGTCGCCGCCGTGGTCGAGAACTACCTCGACCCGGAGGACCTCGCCGTCGTCCGCGAGCTCGTCGCCGACGTCAACCGCGAGTACCTGGTCGACCTCGACGACGAGGGCTTCATCGTCCGCCTCGCCCTGCACGTGCGGAACCTGATCGCCCGGGCCGCCGAAGGCGGTTACTCTCGCAACCCGCTCACCCGCTCGATCAAGACCAGCTACCCGATGACCTACGAGATCGCGGTGTTCCTGGCGAGCGGGCTGCAGCGCCGGCGGGGCATCGTGGTCAACGAGGACGAGATCGCCTACATCGCCCTCCACGTCGGCTCGTTCCTCGAGCGGGTGTCCCGGCGGGAGGAGCGTCTGTCCTGCGTGATCGTCTGCCCCAACTACTACGACCTCGCGCACATGCTGCGCCTGCGCGTCGAGCGCTCGCTCGGCACGGAGGTGGAGGTGCGCTCGCTGATCACGCGGAGCGACGTCGACTGGGACCGTCTCACCGCCGACCTCGTGATCACCACGATCGACGAGCGTCCCGCGTCCGACGACGTCGTGGTGGTGCAGCCGTTCCTCACCGACCACGACGTCGAGACGGTGCGCCGCGCCATCGCCCGCGTCCGCCGGCACCGCCGCCGCGCGCAGATCAAGGACGAGCTGCTGCAGTTCTTCGACGAGGAGCTGTTCTTCCGCAACGTGCACGCGCGCGACGAGGCGGCGATGATCCGGATGCTGGGCGAGCGGATGATCGCCGGCGGCATCATCGACGAGGACTACGTCGACGGCGCCATCGAGCGCGAGCGGATGAGCTCCACGGCGTTCACCGACAACCTCGCGGTCCCGCACGCGATGGCGATGAGCGCCCGCCGCACCTCCATCGCGATCGTCGTGAACGACACCGCGATGGAGTGGGGCGAGCAGCGGGTGAACGTGATCGCGATGATCGCGTTCGCCTCGGCCGGCCGCAGCACCTTCCAGTCGGTGTTCGACCAGTTCGTCGAGGTGTTCGCCGACCGGGCGGAGGTGCAGCGCCTCATCCGGCGCTCCACGGACTTCGGCGGCTTCATCGAGGAGCTGGTGCGGGTGATCGACAGCTGACTGTCCGCTCAGACAGGGATCGAGAGGGTGCTGTCGTCCTCTCGCGCCATCCCGCGCCCTGCGGGCGCCCGCCAGACCCGAGCCAGTCGCGAGAGGACGACAGCACCCTCCCTCCGCATCGGACCGGCCCCACCCCTGCGCGTCGTCGAGTCAGGCGAAGGGCGTCGGCACGATCCCGTAGGGGGCGAGGCCGGCCGCGCCGCCGTCGGCGAGCGTGGTGACCCAGATGCCGTCGTGGTGCACGGCGACGGAGTGCTCCCAGTGGGCGGCCATGCTGCTGTCCTCGGTCGCGACCGTCCACTCGTCCTCGCGGACGAAGGTCTCGGCGCTGCCCGCGGTGACCATCGGCTCGATCGCGACGACGAGTCCCGGCTTCACCTCGGGGCCGCGCTGACGCACCCGGTAGTTGAAGACCGGCGGAGCCTCGTGCATGGTGCGCCCGATGCCGTGGCCGATGTAGTCGGTGAGGATGCCGTAGACGCGGCCCGAGCGCTCGGCCTCGTCCTCGATGTACTCCTCGATCGCCGCGCCGACCTCGTTGAGATGGCGGGCGGAGGCGAGGGCGGCGATCCCCCGCCACAGGGATCCCTCGGTCACCCGCGAGAGCTCGGCTCGTGCCGCGACCTCCTCCGGGCGGGAGGGATCGGGCAGGACCACCGTCATCGCGGAGTCGCCGTTCCAGCCGTCGATCTCGGCGCCGCTGTCGATGGAGACCAGGTCGCCCGGCTCGAGCACGCGCCCGCCGGGGATGCCGTGGACCACCTCGTCGTTGACCGAGGCGCAGATCGTGTGCCGGTAGCCCGGGACGAGCTGGAAGTTCGAGTGGCCGCCGAGTGCGACGATCGCCGACTCGGCGATCGCGTCGAGCTCGAGCGTGGTGACGCCCGGGCGGATCGCCGCGCGGACCGCATCGAGCGAGGCGGCCGTGGCGAGGCCCGGAGCGAGCATCGACCGCAGCTGCGCGGGCGTCTTGTAGAGCGAGGAGCGGAACGCCACGGCTCAGGCGGCCGGCGTGTCGAGGCGGCCCACGCGGTGGCCCTCGAGGGCGACGACGATCCGCTCGGTCACCTCGTCGACCGGCCCGAGGCCGTCGACCACGACCACGAGCCCGCGGGCCGCGTAGACGTCGATGAGCGGAGCGGTCTGCTCCTCGTAGAGCGCGAGTCGGCGCCGGATGACGTCCTCGGTGTCGTCGCTGCGCCCCTGCTCGAGCGAGCGCTTGAGAAGGCGGCCGACGACCTCGTCGGGATCGGCCGTCAGCTGGACGACCGCATCGAGCCGGTTGTCGTCCGCTGCGAGGATGCGGTCGAGCTCGTCGACCTGCTCCGTGGTGCGCGGGTAGCCGTCGAGCAGGAACCCGGTCGACGCGTCCGCCTCCTGGAGGCGGTCGTGCACGATCGCGTTGGTCAGCTCGTCCGGCACGTAGCGCCCGTTGTCGAGGTAGGCCTTCGCCTGGAGACCGAGGTCGGTCTCGTTGGCGACGTTCGCGCGGAAGATGTCCCCGGTCGAGATGGCGGGCACCCGGAGGATGTCGCTCAGCCGAGCGGCCTGGGTCCCCTTGCCTGCGCCGGGAGGGCCGATCAGCAGGAGACGGAAGCCGATCGGGTGCGACGTCATCGGAGGAGTCCTTCGTAGTGGCGCTGCTGCAGCTGGGAGTCGATCTGCTTCACCGTCTCCAGGCCGACTCCGACGATGATCAGGATGGACGTGCCGCCGAAGGGGAAGTTCTGGTTCGCACCGACCAGCGCGAGGGCCACGAGGGGCACGAGCGCGATGAGGCCGAGGTAGACCGATCCGGGCAGCGTCACCCGGGTGAGCACGTAGTTGAGGTACTCGGCGGTCGGGCGGCCGGCGCGGATGCCGGGGATGAAGCCGCCGTAGCGCTTCATGTTGTCGGCGACCTCGTCCGGGTTGAAGGTGATCGCGACGTAGAAGTAGGTGAAGCCCACGATCAGGAGGAAGTACAGCGCCATGTAGAGCGGGTGATCGCCCTTGGTGAGGTAGTTCGTGATCCAGGTGACCCAGACCGGGGCCTCCTGGCCAGCGGCGGGCTGGTTGAACTGCGCGATGAGCGCGGGCAGGTACAGCAGCGACGAGGCGAAGATGACGGGCACGACGCCGGCCATGTTGACCTTGATCGGGATGTAGGTGTTGTTGCCGCCGTAGGTGCGGCGGCCGACCATCCGCTTGGCGTACTGCACGGGGATCCGCCGCTGAGACTGCTCCACGAAGACCACGGCGACCACGAGCACGAGGCCCACGCCGAGGACGAGGAGGAAGGTCTCGAAGCCGCGCGACTGCGCGATCGACCACAGGGAGGTGGGGAACTGGGCGGCGATCGAGGTGAAGATCAGCAGCGACATGCCGTTGCCGATGCCGCGCTCGGTGATGAGCTCGCCCATCCACATGATGATCCCGGTGCCCGCGGTCATGGTGATGACCATGAGGAGGATGGAGTACCACTCGTCGGTGATGATGAGCGCCGAGCACTCCGGGACGCCGGAGTTGCCGAAGAGGGCGCCCGAGCGGGCGACGGTGATCAGCGTCGTCGACTGGAGGACGCCGAGCGCGATGGTGAGGTACCGCGTGTACTGGGTGAGCTTGCCCTGACCGGACTGCCCCTCCTTGTACAGGGTCTCGAAGTGAGGGATGACCACGCGCAGCAGCTGCACGATGATCGACGCCGTGATGTACGGCATGATCCCGAGCGCGAAGATCGACAGCTGGAGCAGTGCTCCACCGCTGAAGAGGTTCACGAGCTCGTAGAGACCCGAGGTGCCCTGGTTGCCGGCGAGACAGGCCTGCACGGCGCTGAAGTCGACGAACGGAGCAGGGATGAAGGATCCCAGCCGGAAGATCGCCACGATCGCGAGGGTGAAGCCGATCTTGCGGCGGAGGTCGGGGGTGCGGAAGATCCGCGCAACGGCGCCAAACACTACCTAAGGTCTCCTGCTCAATTCTGTGGTGCGGGATACAGGTCGAGCTTGCCACGCGCTCCCGGAGGGAGTCGGCGTGGCAAGCTCGACCGACAAGCTGCTGGTGCTACTTGATGGATCCGCCCGCAGCGACGATCTTCTGCTCGGCAGAGCTGGAGACCTTGTCGACCGCGACGTTCAGCTTAACCGCAATGTCGCCGTCCCCGAGGACTTTGACCTTCTCGTTCTTGCGGACAGCACCCTTGGCGACCAGGTCGCCGATGGTGACGTCGCCGCCTTGGGGGTAGAGCTCCGCGAGAGCGGACAGGTTCACGACCTGGTACTCGACCCGGAACGGGTTCTTGAAGCCGCGCAGCTTCGGGGTGCGCATGTGCAGCGGCATCTGCCCACCCTCGAAGCCGACTCGCACCTGGTAGCGGGCCTTGGTGCCCTTGGTGCCGCGACCGGCGGTCTTTCCCTTGGAGCCCTCACCGCGACCCACGCGGGTCTTGGCCTTCTTGGCTCCGGCAGCGGGGCGGAGGTGGTGGACCTTGAGCACGTGCTCCTTGGTCGCCGGCGCCGCCGCGCCCTTCGTGGTGGTCGCCTGCGCGGGAGTCGTGGACTCCGCGGCGGCGGCCTTCTTCGTCTCAGCCATTAGTCAATCTCCTCGACCTTCACCAGGTGGGCGACGGTCTTCACGTATCCGCGGTTCTGGGCGTTGTCCTCGCGGACGACGCTCTGACCGATCTTCCTGAGGCCGAGCGAGCGCAGCGTGTCGCGCTGGTACTGCTTCTCGCTGACCTTCGACTTGATCTGGGTCACCTTGAGCTGGGCCATCAGGCACCTGCCTTCGCGTTGGACGCGGCGGCGAGGGCGTCGGCCTCGGCACGGACGAGACGTGCCGGCGCGACCTGGTCGAAGTCGAGACCACGACGAGCGGCGACGGCGCGCGGCTCCTCGAGCTGCTTCAGAGCCTCGACGGTCGCGTGGACGATGTTGATGGTGTTCGACGAGCCGAGCGACTTGCTCAGGACGTCGTGGATGCCGGCGCACTCGAGGACGGCGCGGACGGGACCGCCGGCGATGACACCGGTACCCGCGGCGGCGGGGCGCAGGAGCACCACACCGGCGGCGGCCTCACCCTGGACGGGGTGCGGGATGGTCGAGGCGACGCGGGGGACGCGGAAGAAGTTCTTCTTCGCCTCCTCGACGCCCTTGGAGATGGCGGTCGGGACCTCGCGGGCCTTGCCGTAGCCGACGCCCACCAGTCCGTTGCCGTCTCCGACGACCACGAGCGCGGTGAAGCTGAAGCGACGGCCGCCCTTGACGACCTTCGACACGCGGTTGATGGTCACGACGCGCTCGAGGAACTGGCTCTTCTCGGCGTCACGGCCACCGCGGTCGCGGCCACCCTGGTTGCGGTCGCGGCCGCCGCGGCGGGGCTCACGAGCCTCCTGCTGCGGCTGCGTGGACGCAGCGGTCTCGACGGGGGCCTCCGACACAGCGGCGACCTCGGGTTCCTTGTTCTCTGCGGCGCTCACAGGTTGAGCCCTGCCTCTCGTGCTCCATCGGCGATCGCGGCGACGCGACCGGCGTACTTGTTGCCTCCGCGGTCGAAGACGACCGCCTCGACACCGGCGTTCTTGGCGCGCTCGGCGACGAGCTCGCCGACCTTGCGGGCCTTGGCGGTCTTGTCGCCGTCGAACACGCGCAGGTCGGCCTCGAGGGTCGACGCCGACGCGAGGGTGCGGCCCTGAGCGTCGTCGACGACCTGCACGAAGACGTGGCGGGCCGAGCGGTTGACGACGAGGCGGGGGCGCTCGGCGGATCCGACGACCTTCTTGCGCAGACGGTCGTGACGACGACCGCGCGCAGCGGACTTGCTCTTTCCTCTGGTTCCGAGTCCCATGATCACTTACCGCTCTTTCCGGCCTTGCGGCGAACGACCTCGCCGGCGTAGCGCACGCCCTTGCCCTTGTAGGGCTCGGGCTTGCGGATCTTACGAATGTTGGCGGCCACCTCACCGACGGCCTGCTTCGAGATGCCGTGCACGGTGAGCTTGTTGTTGCCCTCGACCGTGAACGAGATGCCCGCGGGCGGGGTGACGACGACCGGGTGCGAGAAGCCGAGCGCGAACTCGATGTCCGAGCCCTTCGCCAGCACGCGGTAACCGGTTCCGACGACCTCGAGGCCCTTGGAGTAGCCCTGCGTGACACCGATGATGTCGTTCGCGATGAGCGTGCGGGTGAGGCCGTGGAGCGAGCGCGACTCGCGCTCGTCATCGGGACGCGAGACCAGCACCTGGCCGTTCTCGACGGACACCTGGATGGGGCTGGCGACCGAGACGGTCAGCTCGCCCTTGGGGCCCTTGACGGTCACAGCGGATCCGGCGACGGAGACGTCGACGCCCGCCGGGATCTCGATGGGGAGTCTTCCAATACGCGACATGAGGGGTTACCACACGTAGGCGAGGACTTCCCCACCCACGCCCTTCTTCTCGGCCTGGCGGTCGGTCAGGAGACCGCTCGAGGTGGACAGGATGGCGACGCCGAGGCCGCCGAGCACGGTCGGGATCTCGGCCGACTTCGCGTACACGCGGAGTCCGGGCTTCGAGACCCGCTTGATGCCGGCGATCGAGCGCTCGCGGTTCGGGCCGTACTTGAGGGAGATGGAGAGCGTCGTGCCGACGCGCGCCTCCTCGACCTTCCAGTCGGCGATGTAGCCCTCGGTCTTGAGGATCTCGGCGATGTTCGCCTTGAGCTTCGAGCCCGGGAGGGTGATGGAGTCGTGGTGCGCGGAGTTCGCGTTACGGATTCTGGTCAGCAGATCTGCGACCGGATCAGTCATGGTCATGGCTGATGGTGCCTTTCTCGCCTGGTTTCGGCACCCTTTACAAGAGTGACGACCTGTGGTGTGGGACGGCGCCGACGACGTCGACGCCCATGCGGCCGCGCGAACGCAGGCCAACGAGCCATGCTACATGGCCGAGGTCCTGCGGTCGAGGGCCGATCGTGCACGGGATCCGGGGATCCCGCGTGGCGCCCGCCGCCGGCTCCGGACGGACCGGTCCGGCGGCGGACGCACGACGAGGCCGGAGGGCGGTTCTCACCGTCCCCCGGCCTCGAGGCTTGCTGCTTACGCGTTGTCCGACGACTTGAACGGGAAGCCGAGCTGCTTGAGCAGCGCGCGACCCTCGTCGTCGGTCTTGGCGGTGGTCACGACGGTCACGTCGAAGCCGCGGACGCGGTCGATGCGGTCCTGGTCGATCTCGTGGAAGATCGACTGCTCCGTGATGCCGAAGGTGTAGTTGCCGTTGCCGTCGAACTGGCGGTCCGACAGCCCGCGGAAGTCGCGGATGCGGGGCAGCGCCACCGAGAGCAGGCGGTCCAGGAACTCCCAGGCGCGGTCGCCCCGGAGGGTGACGTGAGCGCCGATGGCCTGGCCCTCGCGCAGCTTGAACTGCGCGATGGACTTGCGGGCCTTGGTGACCTGCGGCTTCTGACCGGTGATGGCGGTGAGGTCCTTGACCGCGCCGTCGATGATCTTGCCGTCGCGGGCGGCCTCACCGACACCGGTGTTGACGACGACCTTGACCAGGCCGGGGACCTGGTGGACGTTGCCGAAGCCGAACTGCTCCTTGAGAGCGGGGATGATGTCGGCCTGGTACTTGGCCTTGAGCCGCGGCTGAACCTTCGCAGCCACTGCGGTGGTGTCAGTCATTACAGTTCCTCACCCGACGCCTTCGCGTAGCGCACGCGAACGGTCTTGGTCACGCCGTCCTTGGTGACGGCCACGTTGCGGTGGCCGACCCGGGTCGGCTTCTTGGTCTTCGGGTCGACGAGCGCGACGTTGGAGATGTGGATCGAGGCCTCGACGGTCTCGATGCCGCCCTCCTTCGAGCCGCGCTGCGTCTGGCCGACGCGGACGTGCTTCTTGACGAAGTTCACGCCCTCGACGACGACGCGGTTGCGCTCGACCAGCACCTCGAGGACCTTGCCCTGCTTGCCGCGGTCTCCACCGCGGGCCTGGGTAGCGCCCGAGATGACCTGGACGAGGTCACCCTTCTTGATCTTGGCCATGACTAGATAACCTCCGGTGCCAGCGAGACGATCTTCATGAACTTCTTGTCGCGGAGCTCGCGACCGACCGGTCCGAAGATGCGGGTGCCACGGGGGTCCCCGTCGTTCTTGAGGATGACGGCGGCGTTCTCGTCGAACTTGATGTACGAACCGTCGGCGCGACGGGTCTGCTTGATGGTGCGGACGATGACGGCCTTGACCACGTCGCCCTTCTTCACGTTGCCACCGGGGATCGCGTCCTTGACGGTGGCGACGATGATGTCACCGAGGCCCGCGTAGCGGCGGCCGGAGCCTCCGAGGACGCGGATGGTGAGGAGCATCTTGGCGCCGGTGTTGTCGGCGACCTTGACTCGGGATTCTTGCTGAAGCATGTGTCTCTCCTGCTAACTCAAGTAGGCCGCGGCCTACTTGGCCTTCTCGAGGATCTCGACCAGGCGCCAGCGCTTGGTGGCGCTGAGGGGACGGGTCTCGCTGATGACGACGGAGTCGCCGATGCCGGCGGAGTTCAGCTCGTCGTGGACCTTGACCTTGGACGTACGGCGGATGACCTTGCCGTACAGCGGGTGCTTCACCCGGTCCTCGACCTCGACGACGATGGTCTTGTCCATCTTGTCGCTGGTGACGTAGCCGCGACGGGTCTTGCGGTATCCGCGAGCGCCCGCCTCCTTCACGTCGTGGGCGGCCGACTCGTGGCCGGCGCTGTCATTGACGGTTGCCATTACTTGGCCTCCTCGTTCGACTCGGTCGCCTCGACCTCGGCCTTGGCGGCCTTCTTGGTCTTGGGCTTCTTCTCCGCCTTGGCCGGGGCCTCGACGGGTGCGGGGGTGGCGCGGATGCCCAGCTCGCGCTCACGGATGACCGTGTAGATGCGGGCGATGTCGCGCTTGACGGCACGCAGGCGGCCGTTGGTGTCCAGCTGACCGGTGGCCGACTGGAAGCGGAGGTTGAACAGCTCCTCCTTGGCCTTCTTCAGCTCGGTGACGAGACGCTCGTCCTCGTAGGTGTCGAGCTCGGCGGGGGCGAGCTCCTTGGATCCGATCGCCATTACGCGTCTCCCTCCTCGCGCTTGATGATGCGTGCCTTGAGGGGCAGCTTGTGGATGGCACGGGTCATGGCCTCACGAGCGAGCTGCTCGTCGACGCCGGCGACCTCGAAGAGGACGCGACCCGGCTTGACGTTCGCGACCCACCACTCCGGCGAGCCCTTACCGGAACCCATGCGGGTCTCGGCAGGCTTCTTGGTGAGCGGACGGTCGGGGTAGATGTTGATCCACACCTTTCCGCCGCGCTTGATGTGACGCGTCATCGCGATACGAGCGGACTCGATCTGACGGTTGGTCACGTAGGCGGGGGTGAGGGCCTGGATGCCGAACTCACCGAACGACACCTTGGTGCCACCGGTGGCCTGGCCGGACCGGCCCGGGTGGTGCTGCTTGCGGTGCTTGACTCGACGCGGAATCAACATGGTTATGCCTCAACTCCTGCTGCGACGGGCGCCTCGCTCTGCTGGCGGGGTGCACGGCGCGGACGGTCGCTGCGCTCGGGGCGCGACGACTTGCTGTTCGCCTGCTCGCGGGCGAGCTCCTTGTTGGTGATGTCGCCCTTGTAGATCCAGACCTTCACGCCGATGCGGCCGAAGGTGGTCTTCGCCTCGTAGAAGCCGTAGTCGATGTTCGCGCGGAGGGTGTGCAGCGGCACGCGTCCCTCGCGGTAGAACTCCGAGCGGCTCATCTCGGCGCCGCCGAGGCGGCCGGAGACCTGGATGCGGACGCCCTTGGCGCCGGCGCGCTGAGCACCCTGCAGGCCCTTGCGCATCGCGCGGCGGAAGGCCACGCGGGCGGAGAGCTGCTCGGCGATGCCCTGGGCGACCAGCTGCGCCTCGGCCTCGGGGTTCTTGACCTCGAGGATGTTCAGCTGGATCTGCTTGCCCGTCAGCTTCTCGAGGTCGGCGCGGATGCGCTCGGCCTCGGCGCCGCGGCGGCCGATCACGATGCCCGGGCGGGCGGTGTGGATGTCGACGCGGACGCGGTCACGGGTGCGCTCGATCTCGATGCGGGCGACGCCCGCACGGTCGAGCTGCGTGGCGAGGAGTCGGCGGATCTTGACGTCCTCGGCGAGGTAGTCGCTGTACCGCTGGCCCTTCTTGGTGCTGTCGGAGAACCAGCGCGACACGTGGTCGGTGGTGATTCCCAGACGGAAACCGTAGGGGTTTACTTTCTGACCCATTACTTGGTCCCCTCCTCAGGAGTGGCCAGCACGACGGTGATGTGGCTGGTGCGCTTGTTGATGCGGAAGGCACGACCCTGAGCACGGGGCTGGAATCGCTTGAGGGTGGTTCCCTCATCGACGAAGGCGCGGGACACGATCAGGTCCTGGTCGTCGAGGTACTCGTTCGAGGCATCGGCCTTGACGCGAGCGTTGGCCATCGCCGAGGCGACGAGCTTGTAGACGGGCTCGGACGCACCCTGCGGCGCGAACTTCAGGATGGCCAGTGCCTCCTGAGCCTGCTTCCCGCGGATCAGGTTCACGACACGGCGAGCCTTCTGGGGGGTGACGCGGATGTGTCGCACGCGTGCGATCGACTCCACCATTTCTCTCCTCCTTCTCGTCGCCGCGTCAGCGGCGACGGCCCTTCTTGTCGTCCTTCTCGTGACCGCGGAAGGTCCGAGTGGGGGCGAACTCGCCGAGCTTGTGGCCGACCATGGTCTCGGTCACGAACACGGGGATGTGCTTGCGACCGTCGTGGACCGCGATGGTGTGACCCAGCATCGCCGGGATGATCATCGAACGGCGCGACCAGGTCTTGATGACGTTCTTGTTGCCGGCTTCGTTGGCCGTGAACACCTTGCGGAGCAGGTGGTCGTCAACGAAGGGGCCCTTCTTGAGACTGCGAGGCATCTTCTACAACTCCTACTTGCGCTTCTTACCGGCGGTGCGGCGGCGAACGATGAGCTTGTCGCTCTCCTTGTTGGGGCGACGGGTGCGTCCCTCGGACTGACCCCACGGGCTGACCGGGTGGCGTCCACCGGAGGTCTTGCCCTCTCCACCACCGTGCGGGTGGTCGACCGGGTTCATCGCGACACCGCGGACGGTCGGGCGGACGCCCTTCCAGCGCATGCGGCCGGCCTTGCCCCAGTTGATGTTCGACTGCTCGGCGTTGCCGACCTCGCCGATCGTGGCGCGGCAGCGCGCGTCGACGTTGCGGATCTCGCCCGACGGCAGGCGGAGCTGCGCGTAGGGGCCGTCCTTGGCGACGAGGCGGACCGAGGTGCCGGCCGAGCGGGCGAGCTTGGCGCCGCCTCCCGGCTTGATCTCGATGGCGTGGATGACCGTACCGGTCGGGATGTTGCGCAGCGGCAGGTTGTTGCCGGGCTTGATGTCGGCGCCGGCGCCCGACTCCACGACGTCGCCCTGCGAGAGCTTGTTCGGGGCCAGGATGTAGCGCTTGGTGCCGTCCACGAAGTGGAGCAGCGCGATGCGCGCCGTGCGGTTGGGGTCGTACTCGATGTGAGCGACCTTGGCGTTGACGCCGTCCTTGTCGTTGCGACGGAAGTCGATCAGACGGTACTGGCGCTTGTGGCCACCACCGATGTGACGCGTCGTGATGCGGCCGGAGTTGTTGCGGCCACCGGTCTTGGACAGCGGGCGCAGGAGCGACTTCTCGGGCGTCGAGCGGGTGATCTCGGCGAAGTCGGCAACGCTGGAGCCGCGGCGACCGGGGGTCGTGGGCTTGTACTTACGAATAGCCATTGTCTGTTTCCTCTACGCTTCTTCGGCTCAGCCGACGCTCGTGAAGATGTCGATGGACCCGGACTTCAGCGTGACGATCGCGCGCTTGGTGTCCTTGCGCTTGCCGGTGCCGAACTTCGTGCGGCGGGTCTTGCCCTGGCGGTTCAGCGTGTTGATCGACGCGACCTCGACGCCGAAGATCTTCTCGATGGCGAGCTTGATCTCGGTCTTGTTCGAACGCGGGTCGACCACGAAGGTGTACTTGCCCTCGTCGATCAGGCCGTAGGACTTCTCCGAGACCACCGGGGAGATGATGACGTCGCGGGGGTCCTTGTTGAACGCGGCGGACTGGCTCATGCGTTCACCTCTTCCTTGTTGGACTCGACGCCCGACTTGGCCGCGATGAACGCGTCGAGCGCGCCCTTCGAGAACACGATGTCGTCGGAGACGAGCACGTCGTACGCGTTGAGCTGGTCGGCCGGCAGGATGTGCACGAACGGCACGTTGCGGAGCGAGAGCTCGGCGATGTAGTCGTCGCGCTCGAGCACCACGAGGACGTTGCGCGACACCGAGAGGGCGTCGAGCAGGACGAGGACGTCCTTGGTCCGGGGGGTGTCGCCGAGGGCGAGGGACTCGACCACGTGGATGCGGGCACCGCGGGCGCGGTCCGAGAGAGCGCCGAGCAGAGCAGCGGCGATCATCTTCTTGGGGGTGCGCTGCGCGTAGCTGCGGGGGGTCGGTCCGTGGACCACGCCACCACCGGTCATGTGCGGGGCGCGGATCGAGCCCTGACGAGCGCGACCGGTTCCCTTCTGCTTGAACGGCTTGCGACCGGCTCCGGAGACCTCACCGCGGTTCTTCGTCTTGTGGGTTCCCTGGCGCGCCGCGGCGAGCTGGGCTACGACGACCTGGTGGATGAGGGGGATGTTGGTCTGGACGTCGAAGAGCGCGGCGGGGAGCTCGACCGAGCCCGCCTTCTGGCCCTTGACGTCGATGATGTCGACAGAGGTAGCCATGGAACTACGCTCCCTTCACGGCGTTGCGAACGAACACGAGGCGACCGCGGGCACCGGGGACGGCGCCCTTGACGAGCAGCAGGCCCTTCTCGGCGTCCACGGAGTGCACCTTGAGGTTGAGCACGGTGACGCGCTCGCCACCCATGCGACCGGCCATGCGCATGCCCTTGAAGACACGGCTGGGGGTCGAGGAGGCGCCGATGGAGCCGGGCTTGCGGTGGTTGCGGTGCGAACCGTGCGAAGCCGAGACGCCCTTGAAGTTGTGACGCTTCATGACACCGGCGAAGCCCTTGCCCTTGCTGGTGCCGACGACGTCGACCTTGGTGCCGGCCTCGAAGACGGCGTCCACGGTCAGCTCCTGGCCGGCCGAGTAGTCGGCGGCGTCGGAGGTGCGGACCTCGGTGAGGTGGCGGCGGGGGGTGACGCCCGCGGCGTCGAAGTGACCGGCGGCGGGCTTGTTCACCTTGCGCGGGTCGATCGCACCGGCGGCGAGCTGGACGGCGGTGTAGCCGTCCTTCTCCTCCGTGCGGACCTGGGTCACGACGTTGGGGCTGATCTCGATGACGGTGACCGGCACGAGCTTGTTGTTCTCGTCCCAGACCTGGGTCATTCCGAGCTTGGTGCCGAGGAGGCCCTTGCTGGTCTTCAGCGTGGGGGAAACAGTGACAGACATGGTGGCACTCCTCCTTAGAGCTTGATCTCGATGTTGACGTCGGCCGGCAGGTCGAGGCGCATGAGCGAGTCGACGGCCTTGGGCGTCGGGTCGATGATGTCGATGAGGCGCTTGTGGGTGCGCATCTCGAAGTGCTCGCGGCTGTCCTTGTACTTGTGAGGAGAACGGATCACGCAGACCACGTTCTTCTCGGTCGGCAGCGGCACGGGGCCGACCACCGTTGCACCGGCACGGGTGACCGTGTCGACGATCTTGCGCGCCGACGTGTCGATGACCTCGTGGTCGTACGACTTCAGTCGGATGCGGATCTTCTGTCCCGCCATGTGTGATCTCTCACTCTCTTGTTATTGCGTCGTACGCGACTCCCCCGGCCGGAGCCGGACTCGTCTCGCATTGGACGCGCTCGCGAAGGAACTCCGGTGACCCGGAAAAGTGCAACCAGTGTTCTTCTGTCAAAAGCACCGCACCCTCGGGGCGCTCCGATCGGCGTGCAGAACGCACGACGCACGGAGGACCCGTTGAGTTGTCGGTTGTTGTCGTTCTGCTACCCGCCGCCTCGACGTCGCACCCGCGCGGCCGCCCTCTCGGGTCGAGCCTCCGCGATGCCGTCTCGGCACTGCCTGGCAGTGTCCCCCTCCGAGCAGCACGCCGCCCGAGAGGAAATTTTGAACTAGAAGAGTCTCCCACAGATGCCCCACCCCTGCAACCCGGGCGTGTCGCGCCGGAGGGCTCCTTCGCGAGCACGTCGTGACGGCCCCTGGGAGCCGGTCGCTCCGAGCAGCAGCGCGGGCCGGAGGGCCTCCCCCGCTACTCGAAGAGCAGCGCCCGGACGGCGGTCTCGGCCGACGCGGGGCGCGACGCGTCGATGGTCTCGCCAGCGCGGAAGTGGTCCAGCAGCCGCGGGTCGACGTAGCTGGCGCGGGCGACCGTCGGCGTGTTACCGAGCACGTCGGAGGCGTCGCGCATCGCCTGGGCGATCGCGGAGTTCCGAGCGCGCTGCGTGGCCTGCGGGCCCGACTTCGCCAGGCTCAGCGCGGCCGCGACCGTGCCGTGCAGAGTGCGGAAGTCCTTCGCCGTGAAGTCGTCGCCGGCGCGCTCGCGCACGTAGTCGTTGATCTCGGGTGCCGAGACCGGCCGCCACTCCCGCCCGTCCTTCCAGGCGAGCAGGCGAGCGTTCGGCCCGCGACGCTTGAGAGCACGGACGACGCGCGAGAGGTCGTGGTCGAGGATCTCGCTCGTCCACGCCTGGTGGCTCTTCCCGGGGAAGGCGAGGGCGACCCGGTCCCCGTGGGTCGTGGCGTGCGCGCACAGGAGCGTCGAGAGGCCGATGCTGCCGTGCTCCTTCGCGTACCTCTCGCTGCCGACGCGGAGCGACCCGGTGTCGAGCATCCGGAAGGCGGTGGCCAGCGCGCGCTCGCGGCTGGGTCCGTCCGAGCGGAGGGCGATGGTCACGGCCCGGCGCGCCCCGGGCAGGGCCTCCGCGAGCCGCAGCGCCCGGTCGAACTTGATCCGGTCCTTCTGCTCGCGCCAGGTCGGATGGTAGATGTACTGGCGGCGGCCGGCCGAGTCGACGCCGGTGGCCTGGATGTGCCCGTTGGGGTACGGGGCGATCCAGACGTCCGTCCAGGCCGGCGGGATGCCGAGATGATCGAACCGCGCGCGCAGCTCCTTGTCGGCGACGGTCGCGCCCTTCGGGTCGCGGTAGCTGAAGCCGGAGCCCGCGCGCACCCGGGTGTAGCCGCGCCCGCTCGAATCGGTCCTGCGGAGTCGTTGCGCGCGAGTGTCAGCCATCGCTCCGACGATAGGACGGTGGATCCGAGGCCCGCACCCGCTTGACGGCGGGGAGGAGCAGTCGGACGGCAGCCGCTACTCGTTGCCGATCCGCTTGTCGGCCTGGCGCTTCAGGTCCTCGATGCGGTCGTCGTACTTGCCGTTGGTGAGGCGGCTGGCGATCTCGCCCGCCTTCTCGAGGGTCTGGTCGGAGACCTGCTCGGCCTTCTCGCTCCGCAGCGCGTCCTGGGCCTTCCGGCTGTTGAGCAGTTCGCCGGCCTGGCGTCCGAGCTTCCCGAGATCCACGATGATGCCTCCTTGTCGACGCGCACAGGGCGGCGCGTGCCTCAGTGTGGCGGTCCCGGCTGGGGGAACGGTGCGGGCGCGCCGGTCAGCCGGCCAGTGCGATCACCTGCTCCGCCGCGTCGGCCAGGGCGCGGCCGTAGGACGGACCGTGACCGGCGGCGTGGACGGCGAGCGGGTGCAGCTGGTGGAGCGGCACCCGCTCCTCGTAGCCGGCCCCCAGCGGATGCTGCTCGCGGTAGCCCTCGAGGACGGCGTCGAGGTGCGGAGCGCCGAAGAGGGCCAGCATCGCGAGATCGGTCTCGCGGTGGCCCCCGTGAGCGGCGGGGTCGATCAGGACGGCGCCGTCCGCCGACCAGAGCACGTTGCCGGTCCAGAGGTCCCCGTGGATCCTGGCGGGTTCCGCACCGTCGTCGAAGGCTCCGGCCGCCACCCGGTCCAGAGCCTGCTCGACGAGCCGCGACTCGGCTGCCGTGAGGTTGCCCGCCTCCACGGCGGGGCCGAGGAACGGCCGCACCCGCTGCTCCGCGTAGAAGCGCCCCCACGAGTCGTCCGGGCGGCACGGCATCTCGCGGCGGCCGATGTAGGCGGGGCCGGTCCATCCCGGGGGCGGCGCTCCGAACGCCGCGGCTCCGGCGTCGTGCGTCCGGGCGAGCGCGGCGCCGAAGGCCCGAGCCGACTCGGCGGAGGGTCGCGCGGAGCGGATCTCCTCCAGCTCGATGCGCCCAGGCGACACCCTCTCCACCCCGACACAGCGTGCACCGCCGTCCGCCTCGCGCAGCCAGTCCAGGCCGGCCGCCTCCCACTCGAAGAACTGCGGGAGGGCACGGGGGTCGCTCTTCACGAAGGGCATGCCGCCACGCTAGCCGGGCGTCCCCGGGAACGACGAGAGGGGCCGCCCGCCGAAGCGGACGACCCCTCTCGAGAGATCGGTAGGACGGACCTACTTGATGATCTTGGTGACCGTACCGGCACCCACGGTGCGTCCACCCTCACGGATGGCGAAGCCGAGGCCCTCCTCCATGGCGATCGGCTGGATCAGCGCGACCGTCATGTCGGTGGTGTCGCCGGGCATGACCATCTCGGTGCCCTCGGGCAGCGTGATGACGCCGGTGACGTCGGTGGTGCGGAAGTAGAACTGCGGACGGTAGTTCGCGTAGAACGGGTTGTGACGCCCACCCTCATCCTTGGACAGGATGTACGCGGTGCCCTCGAAGTCCGTGTGCGGCGTGACCGAACCCGGCTTGACGACGACCTGGCCGCGCTCGACGTCCTCGCGCTTGGTGCCGCGGAGGAGCAGACCGCAGTTCTCGCCGGCCCAGGCCTCGTCGAGCTGCTTGTGGAACATCTCGATTCCGGTGACCGTGGTCTTCTGCGTCGGGCGGATGCCGACGATCTCGACCTCGGAGTTCAGAGCGAGGGTTCCACGCTCCGCACGGCCGGTGACGACGGTTCCACGACCGGTGATCGTGAAGACGTCCTCGATCGGCATGAGGAACGGCTTGTCCTTGTCGCGCACCGGGTCCGGGATGGACTCGTCGACCGCGTCCATCAGGTCGAGGATCGACTGGGTCCAGGTGTCGTCGCCCTCGAGGGCCTTGAGGCCGGAGACGCGCACGACGGGGGCGTCGTCGCCGGGGAAGCCCTGCGACGAGAGGAGCTCGCGGACCTCGAGCTCGACGAGCTCCAGGATCTCCTCGTCGTCCACCATGTCGGCCTTGTTCAGCGCGACGAGGAGGTAGGGGACGCCGACCTGCTTGGCGAGGAGGACGTGCTCACGGGTCTGAGCCATCGGGCCGTCGGTGGCGGCGACCACGAGGATCGCGCCGTCCATCTGGGCCGCGCCGGTGATCATGTTCTTGATGTAGTCGGCGTGACCCGGGGCGTCGACGTGCGCGTAGTGGCGCTTCGGCGTCTCGTACTCGACGTGCGAGATGTTGATCGTGATGCCGCGCTGGCGCTCCTCGGGAGCGGAGTCGATCGACGCGAAGTCACGCTGGACGTTGGTCGCGGACGGGAACTTGTCCGCCAGAACCTTCGAGATCGCCGCGGTGAGCGTGGTCTTTCCGTGGTCGACGTGACCGATGGTTCCGATGTTGACGTGCGGCTTGGTCCGCTCGAACTTGGCCTTAGCCACTGTGGGTCCTCCTCAGGACTTAGGTGCAAGCATCCGCATCCGGGCGGCCGCACGAGGCGGCACGAGGACAGGAGGACTTGCGGGGGTTTTGTGTACGTATGTTACCGGCAGTGGTCGTGCGGCCGTCCCGCTGCGACAGGGGGCGCGCTGCACTCGGCAGCAAACCCGCACGACACTACCAGGCCGTCGCCGTTCCGGGGAACGACGACGGCCCAGGGGGCGGAGCTACTCGCCCTTGTTCTTCTGAACGATCTCCTCGGCCACGGCCTTGGGGACCTCGGCGTAGGTCTCGAACGTCATCGAGTAGACGGCGCGGCCCGAGGTCTTCGAGCGCAGGTCTCCGATGTAGCCGAACATCTCGGACAGCGGGACGTTGGCCCGGATGACCTTGATGCCGGTGGCGTCCTCCATCGACTGGATCATCCCGCGACGCGAGTTGATGTCGCCGATGACGTCGCCCATGTACTCCTCGGGAGTACGGACCTCGACGGCCATGAGCGGCTCGAGGAGGACCGGCTGCGCCTTGCGCGAGGCCTCCTTGAACGCGATCGAGCCGGCGATCTTGAACGCCATCTCGGAGGAGTCGACGTCGTGCGCCGCTCCGTCGACCAGGGTCGCCTTCACGCCGACCATGGGGTAGCCGGCGAGCACGCCGACCTGCATGGCGTCGCGGATGCCCGCGTCGACGGAGGGGATGTACTCGCGCGGGACGCGGCCACCGGTGACGCCGTTGACGAACTCGTAGGTCTTGTCGGCCTCGACCTCCATCGGCTCGATGGTGATCTGGACCTTCGCGAACTGGCCGGAGCCACCCGTCTGCTTCTTGTGGGTGTAGTCGTACTTCTCGACCGTGCGGCGGATCGTCTCGCGGTACGCGACCTGGGGCTTGCCCACGTTGGCCTCGACGTTGAACTCGCGCTTCATGCGGTCGACCAGGATGTCGAGGTGCAGCTCGCCCATTCCCTTGATGACCGTCTGACCGGTCTCCTGGTTCTGCTCGGTGCGGAAGGTGGGGTCCTCCTCCGCGAGCTTCTGGATCGCGGTGCCGAGCTTCTCCTGGTCCGCCTTCGTCTTGGGCTCGATGGCGACCTCGATGACGGGCTCCGGGAAGGTCATCGACTCGAGCACGACCTGCGCGGCCGGGTCGCTCAGGGTGTCACCGGTGGTGGTGTCCTTGAGGCCGATGACGGCGTAGATGTGGCCGGCGGTGACCGAGTCGACCGGGTTCTCCTTGTTGGAGTGCATCTGGAAGATCTTGCCGATGCGCTCCTTCTTGCCCTTGGTCGAGTTGATGACCTGGGCGCCGGAGTCGAGCTTGCCCGAGTAGACGCGGACGTAGGTCAGGCGGCCGAAGAACGGGTGCACGGCGACCTTGAACGCGAGCGCCGAGAAGGGCTCGGTCGAGTCCGCGTGGCGCATGATGACCTTCTCCTCGTCGCGGACGTCGTGCGCCTCGATGGCGGGGACGTCGAGCGGGGAGGGGAGGTAGTCCACGACAGCGTCGAGCATCGGCTGGACGCCGCGGTTCTTGAACGCCGAGCCGCAGAGCACCGGGTAGATCTCGGAGTTGACGGTCATCTTGCGGATGGCGCCCTTGATCTCCGCGACGGTGAGCTCCTCGCCGCCGAAGTACTTCTCGAGCAGCTCGTCGGAGGTCTCCGCGACGGTCTCGAGGAGCTTCTCGCGGTACTCCGCCGCCTTGTCGGCGAGGTCGGCCGGGATCTCCTCGATCTCGTACTTCGCGCCGAGCGCGACGTCGCCCTTCGAGTCGCCGCGCCACGTGAGCGCGCGCATCTCGACCAGGTCGACGACGCCCTCGAAGGAGGACTCCGCGCCGATGGGCAGCTGGATGACCAGCGGCTTCGCGCCGAGGCGCTTGATGATCGTGTCGACCGTGTAGTAGAAGTCGGCGCCGAGCTTGTCCATCTTGTTGACGAAGCAGATGCGCGGGACGTCGTACTTGTCGGCCTGACGCCAGACGGTCTCGGACTGGGGCTCGACGCCCTCCTTGCCGTCGAAGACGGCGACGGCGCCGTCGAGGACGCGGAGCGAGCGCTCGACCTCGACCGTGAAGTCGACGTGACCGGGGGTGTCGATGATGTTGATCTGGTTCTTGTTCCAGAAGCAGGTCGTCGCGGCGGACGTGATCGTGATGCCGCGCTCCTGCTCCTGCGCCATCCAGTCCATCGTCGCGGCGCCGTCGTGGACCTCGCCGATCTTGTGCGTGATACCCGTGTAGAACAGGATGCGCTCGGTGGTGGTGGTCTTGCCGGCATCGATGTGGGCCATGATGCCGATGTTGCGGACCTTGTTCAGGTCGGTGAGCACATCTTGTGCCACGGAGTTCCTCCGATAGGTGATGGAGCCAGCGCACCGGGTTCATGGCCGAATGGCTGGGATTCTGGTGGTGGCGGTCGCCCGGTCGCGGGGATCGGGCGATCCGCCGCCGGGACCGGGCCCGCAGCGGTGACGCCGCGGGCCCGGTGGTCGCGGTCGCCCGGGGGCGGCCGCGGGGTGCGCTACCAGCGGTAGTGCGCGAAGGCCTTGTTCGACTCGGCCATCTTGTGGGTGTCCTCGCGACGCTTGACAGCGGCGCCCAGACCGTTCGACGCGTCGAGGATCTCGTTCATGAGACGCTCGGTCATCGTCTTCTCGCGACGGGCCTTCGCGTAGCTGGTGAGCCAGCGGAGCGCGAGGGTGTTGGCGCGGTGGGGCTTGACCTCGACCGGGACCTGGTAGGTCGAGCCGCCGACGCGGCGGCTGCGGACCTCGAGGGTCGGGCGGACGTTGTCGAGCGCCTTCTTGAGGGTGACGACCGCGTCCTGGCCGTTCTTGCCGGCGACGCCCTCGAGGGCACCGTAGACGATGCGCTCGGCGAGGCCCTTCTTGCCGTCCAGGAGGATCTTGTTGACGAGCTGGCTGACGATGGGGGCGCCGTAGACGGGGTCTGCGACGACGGGGCGCTTGGGAGCGGGGCCCTTACGAGGCATTACTTCTTCTCCATCTTCGCGCCGTACCGGCTGCGAGCCTGCTTGCGGTTCTTGACGGCCTGGGTGTCCAGGGCGCCGCGAACGATCTTGTAGCGGACACCGGGGAGGTCCTTGACGCGACCGCCGCGCACGAGCACCATCGAGTGCTCCTGCAGGTTGTGGCCCTCGCCGGGGATGTAGGCGGTGACCTCGGTGCCGTTGGAGAGCTTCACGCGGGCCACCTTGCGGAGGGCCGAGTTCGGCTTCTTGGGCGTGGTCGTGTAGACGCGCGTGCACACGCCGCGCTGCTGGGGGTTGGCCTTCAGGGCGGGCGCCTTGGTCTTGGTGACCTTCGGCGTGCGTCCCTTGCGGACCAACTGCTGAATCGTTGGCACTGGTTTTGCTCCTTGAATGCTGCACGGTGACAGCGGATCGATGGTCGACATTCGGCCCTCCCGTCTCCGGGAACGGCCGAGTTCATCTGGACCCGACGCACCCCGCGGCCCCGCGAGCGGGACCGGGAGGGTGAGGGGTATGCCGTGGGGGCCGCCCGATCGGACGAACCCGCGGATCCTCGCGGACCCGGTAGAGCGAAGTGCGGCGACCGCATCGACCCGGAGGCACGACACAAGCGCACGGCAAAGCGCACACCCGAAGAATATTACGGGGAGTGACGGGGCCGGTCAACCGAGCGGCGTTCGCCCTGGGAGATGCCGCAGCGCCGCGACGAGCCGCGCCGGGACTCCGCCGTCACTCCCGCTCGTCGCCCTCCCAGCCCCAGTGGGGGCTGCGGCCGCCGGCGTCGCGACGGGCCAGGAGCAGGAGGAACACGAGCTGGACGGCGGCCGCGAGCACGCCGGTCGCGATCGCGAAGACAGTGGGGGCGTGGTCGAGGATCCAGCTGAGGATCTCCCCCGGCTCCTGGCGGCCGAGCCCGTAGAGCGCTCCGCCCGTGACGAGGAAGAGCAGGTAGACGACGACCCCGGTCAGCAGCGACGGGCCGAGGACGCGGTGGACGGCGGGACGGGCGGCGAGGGTCACCATCGCGACCAGCACGGCGACGACGCAGACAGCCACCGACACCGGCCCCAGCAGCGGGCCGGCGTCGCGCTCGGGCACGACGTCCTGGTCCAGCAGGAGGCTGAGGACCCCGAACGCGCAGACGACCAGGGCGAGGTAGAGGAACGCGGCGAAGCCGGCCAGCGCGAGGCCGTAGCCCAGGCCGGCTCCGCGGCCCTGCCCCTGCCCCTCCGGAGTCACGACTGCGCGGCCGCTTCGCGCTCGGCGTTGCGGCGCTTGACGCCCCGGGCGCGGCCGGCGATCGCGGCGCCGCCCCAGACGCTCGCCTCCCGGCCGAGGACGCCGGCGGCGAGGACCGCCGCGAGGACGGCGGGATCGCTGACGTAGTCGAGCGCGAGGGAGCGGTCGATCGGCAGGGCGAGCGGTCCGACGGCGCTCCAGCCGCCGACCAGCGCGGCCGCGGCCGTGAGGAGGGCGACGAGGAAGCCGCCGAGGACGTAGGCCCACCAGCCCGCGCGGTTCACGACCAGCACGATCAGCGCCAGGCCGACCAGGAACGCGGCCACCGGGGCGAGGAAGAGCGCGGTCGGCGCAGCGTCGAGCGCGAGGGCGACCGGGTCGCCGCCGACGCGGTCCACGAGGAGGCGGATCGCCGTCAGGGCGACGAGGTACAGGACGGCGAAGACCGCGGTCGTCAGGAGGGCGAGCGCGAGGCCCGCGAGGCGGTTGCCGGAGCGCCGGACCGGCTCGGGCTCGGCCTCGACCGGCCCGAGGGCGCTGGGGGCGGACGCCGCGGCGGCCGGGGCGGCGGGCTCGACGGTCGGCTGCCGACCCGTCACGGGCTCGGGCCAGACGTACTCCCGGGTCGGCTGGGGTCCGGTTCCGCCGGACGTCTCGGTCGCGGAGGGGATCCGCGTGGTCTCGGCGTCGCTGCTCCAGGTCACCCGGACAGCATAGGCACGCCTTCCGCCGCGCCCGGTGCGCCGCGCGGCTCCCCGTCGACGGGGGACAGCGCCGACCGTCTACTCGAGCGGGTGGAGGAGGCGGTGCAGGAACTGCCGGGTGCGCGGCTCGCGCGGCTCCCGGAGGATCTGCGCAGGGGCGCCCCGCTCGACGACCACGCCGTCGGCCATGAAGACGACCTCCGAGGCCACCCGCCGGGCGAACTCGAGCTCGTGCGTCACGACGAGCATGGTCCAGCCCTCCCCCGCCAGCTCCCGCATCAGCGAGAGCACGTCGCCGACCAGCTCCGGGTCCAGCGCCGAGGTGGGCTCGTCGAAGAGGAGCAGATCGGGCCGCAGCGCGAGCGCCCGGACGATGCCCACGCGCTGCTGCTGACCGCCGGAGAGCTCGAAGGGGTAGGCGCTCCCCCGGCCGCCGAGGCCGACGCGCTCGAGCAGGCGCTCCGCCTCCGGGACCACCTCGGACGCGGGACGGCGCTGCACTCGCAGCGGCCCCTCCGTCACGTTCTGGAGGACGGTCAGGTGCGGGAAGAGGTTGAAGTGCTGGAAGACCATCGCGGAGTGGTCGCGCAGCCCGGTCAGCGCCTTCCGTCCGACGCCGCGGTCGAAGTCGAGGACGCTGCCGTCGGCGAGCTCGACCACCCCGCCGTCCGGCACCTCGAGGCTGTTCAGCGAGCGCAGGACGGTGGTCTTGCCCGAGCCCGAGGGCCCGATCAGGGCGACGACCTCGCCGCGGCGGATCTCCAGGTCGATGCCGCGCAGCACCTCCACCCCGCCGAACGACTTGCGGAGGCCGCGGGCCGTGAGCACGGGCCGCGCGTCGGTCGGAGTGTCAGCGGGCGACATAGCGGTCCAATCGCTTCTCGAGCAGGCCCTGCCCGCTGGAGAGCACCAGGCAGATGAGCCAGTAGATCAGAGCGGCCTCGAGGTAGAGGAGCATGAACTCGCTCGACGCGGTGGCGATCTTCTGCGCCTGCCGGAAGAGCTCGGTCACCAGGATGAGGGAGGCCAGCGAGGTGTCCTTCACCAGCGAGATGAAGGTGTTCGACAGCGGCGGGACGGAGACGCGCGCGGCCTGCGGGAGGATGATGCGCCGCAGCGAGAGCGAGCGGCTCATGCCGATCGTGTGCGCCGCCTCCCACTGCCCCTTCGGGACGCTGAGGATCGCCGCGCGGATCACCTCCGCCGCGTAGCCGCCCACGTTGAGGGCGAACGCGATGGTGGCGCTGGGCCAGGGGTCGATCTTCAGTCCGAGGCTCGGCAGCCCGTAGAAGATCACGAACAGCTGCACCAGGAGCGGCGTGCCCCGGATGACGGAGATGTAGGCGCGCGCGATCCAGGAGAGGATCCGCACCCGCGAGAGCCGCATCAGGGCGACCGCCAGCGCGAGCACGAGCCCGATGGCGAAGCTCGCCAGCGCGAGCGGGATCGTCCCGACGATGCCCCCGGAGAGGATCGGCCAGAACGACCGGAGGACGAGGTCCATTGTGTTCTCCCGCCTTCGCGGGAGGATCCGCGGTCGGCTCGATCGGGTGGTGGCGTCGGGGGCGGATCGTCTCCGCCTCCTGGGGAATGCTGGCACGCTTCGCGCCGGGGCGGGCGCCCTTGCGGGCGGACCCGCTGCCTGAGCCGCTCCGCCGCTCCCCCGCGTCGGGGCCGCTCACGCACGAGACGGCCCCTCCCGGAAGGGGAGGAGCCGCCTCGGGGTGGGGCTACTGGGAGACGTCGGCTCCGAAGTAGCGCTCGGAGATGGAGGCGAGGGTGCCGTCCTCGCGCAGCTCGTCGAGGGCGGAGTCGACGGCCTCGACGAGGTCGTCCGAGCCCTTCGGGAAGGTGAAGGCGCTCTCGGAGGTGTCGTCGGTGGTGACGGCGACCTTGAGGCCCGCGGCCTGGTCGGGGTAGGTCGTGGACCAGTCGAGCCAGGTGAGGCGGTCGTTCACGGTCGCGTCCACGCGGCCCTGCTCGACGAGGGCGATGGCCTGCGCCCAGCCCTCGACGCCCTCGACCTCGGCGCCGTTCTCCTGCGCGACGGTGTACCAGTTGCTCGAGAGCGACTGCGCGGTGGTCTTGCCGGAGAGGCCGGCGAGGTCGGTGATCGAGGTGTCGCTCGAGGGGACGATCACGACGCCGGGGCTGACCGAGTACGGCTCCGAGAAGTCGTACTTCGCCTCGCGCTCGTCGTTGATCGAGACCTGGTTCGCGATCACGTCGAAGCGCGCTCCGTCCAGGCCCGCGAACATCGCGTCCCACTGCGTCTCCTGGAAGTCGGGCTCGACGCCCAGCTTCTCGGCCACGGCGGTGATCACGTCGACGTCGTAGCCGGTGAGGGCTCCCGTCCCGCCGTCGGCGTGGAAGGAGAAGGGCGGGTAGGTGCCCTCGGTGCCGATGGTGAGCTTCCCCGAGTCCTCGACCTCGGCCAGGGTCAGGCCGGAGCTCGCGGAGGCGGTGCCCTCGCGGCTCGAGCCGGAGACCACGTCGTCGGTCGAGGCGGGCGCGCAGCCGGCGAGGACCAGGGCGGCGGCGGCGGCGGTCGTGCCGAGCAGGACGCGCAGGGAGGTGCGGGCGGAGAGGGTCACGGTGTTGTCCTTCGGTGCATCACGGAGTCGTGGCGGTCCCGCTGCGCCGGATGCGGCGCGGGGATCGACGAGGGGACGGGTCGTCCCGGGGCGGACCGCTGCTCGGCGGAACCGCCCGGAGTGACGATAACCAGTGGAGGGGGCGGCCCTATTCCCGGATGTCGCCGTGTGACGCCGGGAGTCCGGCCAGGAAGTGCTCGGCACCGGCGACCTCGTCGCTCGTGAGGCCCGTCGCCGACTCCGGACGCACCAGGTGGAAGGGGGTGCTCTGCTCGCGGGCCCAGTCGTACGCGTCCTCGTGGAGGTTGTCGTCGATCCACACCACGGCGTCGATCGCGCCGCGCTCGGCGGCCGCCTCCAGCCACACCGCGACGGGCTGGAGCTTGCCCGTCCGGCCGGGGAACCGCGGGTCGCGCGGGAGGCCGCCGTCGAAGACGATCGCCTCCGTGCCCGCCGGCAGCCCGAGGTCCTGGGCGAGGACCCGCGTCAATCTCGGCGGCCAGGTCGTGGCCCACACGATCGTGCCGACCGCGGCCAGGCGGGCGACGAGCGCCGCCCGCTCGGGCTCGAGCTCCAGGCGGTGCGAGCCCGAGGCGCGATCGCTGCGGACGGAGGGGTTCAGGACGCCGTCGACGTCGAGCAGGATCAGGGCGGCCATGCCTGTCACCGTAGCGGCGGCGGGGCGGATCGCGCGAGGAGCGCTAGCGTGACGGGATGCCTCCGTCCCTCCTGCTGCCGGGAGGCCGCACAGCTGTGCTGGGGCCGGATCCCGTGCGGCCGGAGGCGCTGCTGCTCACGGTCGACGGCGCGGAGCAGTCGCTGATCGATCCGGGCGATCCCCGTGCTCTGCACCTCGAGTACCTCGCGCGCCTCGGCGCGGTGGTCGACGCCGCCGCCCCGCCCGGCGAGCCGCTGCGCGTGCTGCACCTCGGAGCCGGAGCCCTGGCCCTGGCCCGGTACATCGCCGCGACCCGGCCGGGCTCCGAGCAGCTCGCGGTGGAGAGCGCGGCGGGACTCGTGGAGTTCGTGCTCGAGCACGCGCCGCTCCCCCGCGGCGCGCGCGTCCGGCGTCTCACGGCCGACGCCGCTGGTCCCCTGCCGCCCTGGAGTGCCGACCTCGTCGTGCTCGACGTCTACGACGGGGACGAGATCCCCGAGGCGTTCTACCGCACGTCCGTCCTCGCCCCGCTCGCCGCCCGGGTCGGCGCCGACGGGCTCCTCGCGGTCAACGTCGCCGACGACGCCGACCACCGGAGGCTGGACCGCCTGCGCGGGGTCGTCCGCGGGCTGCTCCCGGTCACCGCAGCGGTCGGATCGACCGCCTTCGTCGAGGGGCGCACCGGCGGGAACGCGATCCTGCTCGCCTCAGGCTCGGCGCTCGCCGACCACGTCGCCGGCCGCCTGCTGCACGCCGGCCCGCACCCGGTCTCCGCCGCGGCGGATGGCGACGTCGTGGTCGCCGAGGTGGCGGTAGAAGTCGACCCGTGAGTCGAGAGTGACCCCGGTCTCGAGGTACTTGGCGCGGATCCGCTTGATGTAGGTGCGGACGGTGTGCTCGGCGACGCTGAGGTCGACCGCGACGGTGCGGACCGCGGCACCCGCTCCGTAGGCGCGCATCACACGGCTCTCCTGGGGGCTCAGCACCGGGCGGCGCTCCTCGCGCCCGTGCACGAGCCGGTGGCGGGCGGTGTCCGAGATCCAGGTCCGGCCGGAGGCGACCGAGACGACCGCCGCGGCGAGCTCGCTGGGGTCGTCGCCCTTCCAGACGTAGGCCGCTCTCTCCCGTCGCAGCACGGCCCGCACCGGCTCCAGCGAGTCGGAGGAGGAGAGCACGACGAGGCCGACGGTCCGGGCCGCCGCACGCTCGAGGGTGTCGGCCACCTCCTCGCCGGGCACACCGTCCAGGTCGAGGACCGCGATGCGGTCGACGCCCTCCTCGTCGTGCGAGAACTGCGGCAGCAGCTGCGCGAGCAGCGCCTGCAGCGCGGCGCGCTCGATCGCTGGTCCGTCGACGACGGCCAGCGTGAACCGATCGAATCCGGTCACGGGGGTCCCCTAGCAGGGGCAGGTTCGGGTCCGCCCCGGCTGCACCGTAGCGGTCCGCGACGTCGTCGTGCACGTGATGGGACATTCCGTCTCAGTGGGAGGACGCCCCCAGAGCGCTCCGGATCGGCTCACGGAGCGCGTGGAGGACCACCCGCGGCACCGTGTCCGGCTAGTGTCCCTCTCCATGGACGACAGCGCAGAGGGCTCCCGGCGGGCCCGGAGGATCCCCGCGGAGCAGGTCCGCAGCCGCATGATCGCCACGGCGCGCGACGTCGTCTCCGACCACGGCCTCACGGTGAGCTTCGCGCACCTGCCCATGGAGGAGTACATCCGCCTGGCCGGCGTGCCGCGCAGCTCCGTCTACCGGATCTGGAGCACGCGCGAGGAGTTCGTGGCCGACCTGGTCGGCGAGGTCTTCGTGCGGGACCGGTACGCGGAGGGCGCCGATCCCGAGGCCCAGCAGGAGATGCGCGAGGTCTACGAGCGCTCCACCGATCTGCTCTCCACGGCCGCCGGCCGCCGCCGGGTCGCCTGGGAGACCATCCGCATCGGGGCGCGGGCCAATGCCGAGTCGCTCCGCCGCTCCGCCGACTGGTCGTCGTACAACGCACTGCTCGCCTGCACCTTCTCGATGGAGGAGGGGCCTGCACGCGACGCCGTGCGCGCCACGGCGAAGCGGATCGAGGGCATGCTCACGCGCCGGATGCGCGACTTCTACGAGGAGACGCTGCAGGTCTTCGGCGGGACGATGCGCCCGGGATTCACGACGCTCCAGCTCGCCCACCTCACCGCGATCGTGATCGACGGGCTCGCGCACCGCGGCCGGCTCCTCGACGACGACCTCGACGCTCCGGTGACCGCCCCCGGCCTCGACGGCGAGCCGGTCGAGTGGACTCTGGCGGCCTGGACGATCCGCTCGATCGTCGACGGGATGCTGGAGCCGGTCGCGGAGGACTGAGCGGACCCCGCGACCCGGATCACTCGTCCGGTTCGGTGAACCCGTCGATCAGCAGCAGCACCGACACCACCGCCAGTGACGGCCCCTCGGGATCGGCCGGGTCGAGCGGGCCGGTCACCAGCTCCGGTGCCGCGATCCGCGCGATGCACAGCCCCTCGATCAGTGCCGAGACGGCGGAGGCGAGAGCGGCGGAGCCGCGGTCCGGGCGCAGCCGGAGCCCAGCCTCGGCGAGGGTGTGCTCGTAGTACTTCGCCATGTTGTCGATGAAGTGCAGCTGGCGGGCGCGCAGAGCGGATCCGATGGCGGTCCGCGCCGGCTCCTCGTGCGAGCCCACCGCGCCGGCGAGAGCGATGAAGTTGCGCCAGTGCTGCGACGAGAAGACGTTGTCGACGTTCGCGTCGACGGCGACCCGGACGGAGGCGATCAGGGCCTCCCGGCGCTGCGCCGGGGTCGGCTCGGGGTCGAGGCTGCGGTGGAGGTGGGAGTTCCCGGCCCGCAGGGACGGCTGGTCGAGGCGGGTGGCGAGGACCCGCTCCGGGATCGCGGCGATCAGCTCATCGTAGAACGACTGGCGAGTGGGCCAGATCCGGTACACGGTGCTGCGCGGAACACCCGCCGAGCGGATGACGTCCTCGAGGGGCAGGTGGGCGACTCCGACGCGCAGGCCCTCGGCGCGGACGACCGCGAGAGCGGCGTCCAGCAGGCGGGTGCGGACCTGCTCGCGGGTCAGGCGGGGAGGACGCGCCGACTCCTCCGCATCGAGGGGGTCGTCGCTCATCAGGCCTCCGGCGCCGGGATGCACGGAGGGAGTCTCCGACATCTGCTGTCCAGCCGAGCGTACCCGGAGGGAGGGCGGAACGTGAGAGGAGATCGGGGACGGGCGCGGCCCGCGCATGCGGCTCGGGTGCCGCGCGGGCCGCGCTGCCTGTCCCCCAGGCGGCCTCCCCATGGGCCGGTTCGACCGTATGCTTCCCGACAGACGTCCGTCAAATGACGCGACATGATGTCTCCTCGGCGGCGTCCGCCGACCGATCACGAGAACCGCCTCCGGGACTCCTCCGCCGCCGGGAGCGGCCTCGCCGCGGTCTGCGCTCGAGAGGCGTGCGGAGCGGACAGCTCGCCCGCGACGACGTCCGACACGACGCCGGTGGCGTGCTCGACGAGGTCGACGTTCCGGGTCAGCCGCGCGTGGTGGCACGGGCTCGCGTCGACGTCGACCACGAGCTTCGCGAAGCGCAGAGCGTCGCCGAGCCGCGCGAACGGCGAGAGCTCGGCGACGAGGGACGGCACGTCCGCTGCGGCGAGGTAGGTGTAGCGGCAGGTCGAGACCACGTAGTCGTCGACTCCGGCCGTCGCCGATCCGGTCGCGACCATGATGTCGCCGAGGTCGACCGGGGCGCTGGCGAGGCCGAGCGCCACCGCGGCGGTCACCTGGATGTCACCCACCAGCGCCGTCACGTGCACACCGGCGGGCCAGGGCGGCAGGGAGCCGAGCTCGGTGGATCCCGTCCGCAGGCCCTTGCCCGCCGCCGAGGCGAGAGCGTCGATCATCGGCACTCCCGTGCACTCCCCCGCGTGCTCGGCGTCCTCCGAGACGGCGTCCCCGCAGGAGGCGAGCATCGCCGAGACGCTCAGCCGGCTCTGCGGGTCCAGTCCTGCGATCACCGCGGGGCTGACCTGACCGGAGTCGTCGACCATCCGTCCGAGGCGCTCCGCGACGTCGGATCCCGTGTTCGGGGTGCCGAAGGTGAGGACGGACGAGACCATCGAGGCGACGGCGGTCCCGTCGACCGAGCCGCTCAGCGCCTGGCGGGCGGCGAGCCCTCCCATCGAGTGCGCGACGACGACGGCGCGGTGCCCGGTCGCGGAGACGAGGCAGGCGATCGAGGAGGCGAGCGCGTCGCTGATCCCCGGGTCGGTGACCCAGCGCGCGGCGAGCCGGCGGTAGTCGAAGGTGTAGACCGCGGCGCCGTCGATCTGCTGCAGCCGGCCGAGGAGGGACGGCTCGGGAGCGTCGAGCGGAGCGGTCGCCGACTCCGACGACACCATGTCGACGAGATGGGAGAAGGCCCCTGTGCGGTCGGCGTCGTGCGTCGCCGTGCCCAGCCAGCCGTGCAGCATCACGATGGGGACCAGGGCGGCGGCGGAGCGCGGCCGGACGTCGTCGCCCGTGAGCACGGGAGCCAGCTCGGCGACGCCGCAGGACGAGGGTGCGACCGCCTCGCCCGCCTCCGCCCGCCCCGCGGGCACCACGACGACGCCGACCACCACGAGCAGTGCGGCCAGCACGACGATCACGAGTCTCATCCGCGCGTTTCCTCACGTGCCGCGACCAGGACGGGGAACGGGTACAGGCTCGACCCGACGAGCACGCATCGAGTCAATCACCCCGCTCCTGCGGGGAAGGCCGCTCGTCGCGAACGGGCGGCCCCCCGTGCGGGTGACCGCGGGCCGGGCACGACGAAGGCCCCGCCGGTGTCCCGACGGGGCCTTCGATCGTTCAGCTCACCTGGATCAGCTGTAGTTGCCCGGCTCGTAGCCGTCGCTCGAGAACGAGTCGAAGTCGACGAACGAGAGGTCGGCGTCGCTGAACGCGGCGTCGTCCGCGAAGATGCGGTTGGGGTACCGCTCGGCCTTCGCCTCCTCGGTCGCCTCGACCGACACGTTCCGGTACTTGGGCAGACCGGTTCCCGCCGGGATCAGCTTTCCGATGATCACGTTCTCCTTCAGGCCCATCAGCGGGTCGCGCTTGCCCTCCATGGCCGCCTGCGTCAGGACGCGGGTGGTCTCCTGGAAGGACGCGGCCGACAGCCACGACTCGGTCGCGAGCGAGGCCTTGGTGATGCCCATGACCTCCTGGCGGGCGGACGCGGTCCGCTTGCCCTCGGTCAGAGCCGCACGGTTGACCTCGCTGTAGCGCGAGCGGTCGACGAGCTCGCCCGGCAGCAGCTCCGTATCGCCGTGGTCGACCACGGTGACCTTGCGGAGCATCTGACGCACGATGACCTCGATGTGCTTGTCGTGGATCGGCACACCCTGCGAGCGGTAGACGCCCTGGACGCCGCCCACCAGGTGCTTCTGGACCTCGCGGACGCCCAGCACGCGCAGGACCTCCTTGGGGTCGACCGTTCCGACGTGCAACTGCTGCCCGAGCTCGACGTGCTGGCCGTCCTCGATGAGGAGCTGCGAGCGCTTGAGCACCGGGTAGATGACCGCCTCGTCGCCGTTGTCCGGCTGGAGGATGACGCGGCGGGCACGGTCGGTGTCCTCGATGGTGATCCGGCCGGCGGCCTCCGCGATCGGCGACGCGCCCTTGGGGGTGCGGGCCTCGAAGAGCTCCTGCACGCGGGGAAGACCCTGCGTGATGTCGTCGGCCGAGGCCGATCCACCGGTGTGGAAGGTGCGCATCGTGAGCTGCGTGCCGGGCTCGCCGATCGACTGGGCCGCGATGATGCCGACGGCCTCTCCGATGTCGACGAGCTTGCCGGTGGCGAGCGAGCGGCCGTAGCAGGCCGCGCAGACGCCGACGGCGGACTCGCAGGTCAGGACGGAGCGCACCTTGATGTGGCGCACGCCCGCTCCGACCAGCTTCTCGATGAGCACGTCGCCCACGTCCTCGCCGGCCTCGGCGACGAGCTCGCCGGCCTCGTTCGACGCCGGGGTGGCGAGCGAACGGGCGTAGACGGAGTTCTCGACGTTGGAGTCCTTGATCCAGGCGCCGGTGGCGTCCTGGAGCATGATCGGCAGGTCGAGGCCCTTCGAGGTGCCGCAGTCCTCCTCGCGGATGATGACGTCCTGCGACACGTCGACGAGTCGACGCGTCAGGTAGCCCGAGTCCGCGGTGCGAAGCGCGGTGTCGGCCAGGCCCTTGCGGGCACCGTGCGTGGCGATGAAGTACTCGGCGACCGACAGGCCCTCGCGGTACGAGGAGATGATCGGTCGGGCGATGATCTCGCCCTTCGGGTTGTTCACCAGGCCTCGCATGCCGGCGATGTTGCGCACCTGCAGCCAGTTGCCGCGGGCACCGGAGGTGACCATGCGGTTGATGGTGTTGTCCGTCGGGAAGTTCGCGCGCATGGCCTTGGCGACCTCGTCGGTCGCCTCGGTCCAGATCTTCACGAGCTCCTGGCGGCGCTCGGCCTGAGTGGTCAGACCCTTGTCGTACTCGGACTCGACCTTCGCGGCCTTCTTCTCGTAGCCCGCGATGATCTCGGGCTTCGACGGAGGCGTGAGGATGTCGGACAGCGCCACGGTGACACCCGAGCGGGTGGCCCAGTAGAAGCCGGCGTCCTTGATCCGGTCGAGGGAGGCGGCGACCTCCACCTTCGGGTAGCGCTCCGCGAGGTCGTTGACGATCCCGGAGATGGTCGTCTTGTCGGCGACCTGCTCGAAGTAGGGGTAGTCGACCGGCAGCGCCTCGTTGAAGAGGGCGCGGCCGAGCGTGGTCTCGAGGAGGACCGGCGCGGTGACCTTGCCGTTCTCGTCGATCTCGACGCCCTCGGGTGCCTGACCCTGCGCGAAGTACACGTCCGACATGCGGATCCTGACCTTCGAGTTCAGGTGCAGCGAGCCCTGGTCCTTCGCGAGGATCGCCTCCGAGACGGAGGAGAACGCGCGGCCCTCGCCGGCGGCGCCCTCGCGGATCGTCGTCAGGTGGTGGAGGCCGATGATCATGTCCTGCGTGGGCAGGGTGACCGGACGGCCGTCCGAGGGCTTGAGGATGTTGTTCGACGCGAGCATCAGGATGCGCGCCTCGGCCTGGGCCTCGACGGACAGCGGCAGGTGGACGGCCATCTGGTCGCCGTCGAAGTCCGCGTTGAACGCGGCGCAGACGAGCGGGTGCAGCTGGATCGCCTTGCCCTCGACCAGCTGGGGCTCGAAGGCCTGGATGCCGAGACGGTGCAGCGTGGGCGCGCGGTTCAGCAGGACGGGGCGCTCGCGGATGATCTCCTCGAGCACGTCCCACACCTGCGGGCGCGAGCGCTCCACCATGCGCTTGGCGGCCTTGATGTTCTGCGCGTGCGACAGGTCGATCAGGCGCTTGATCACGAACGGCTTGAACAGCTCCAGCGCCATCTGCTTGGGCAGACCGCACTGGTGCAGCTTGAGCTGCGGGCCGACGATGATGACCGAGCGGCCCGAGTAGTCGACGCGCTTGCCCAGCAGGTTCTGGCGGAAGCGACCCTGCTTTCCCTTGAGCATGTCGCTCAGGGACTTCAGGGCGCGGTTGCCGGTTCCGGTGACGGGGCGGCCGCGGCGGCCGTTGTCGAAGAGGGCGTCGACCGCCTCCTGGAGCATGCGCTTCTCGTTGTTCACGATGATCTCGGGGGCACCGAGGTCGAGCAGGCGGCGGAGTCGGTTGTTGCGGTTGATCACGCGACGGTAGAGGTCGTTCAGGTCGCTGGTCGCGAACCGGCCTCCGTCGAGCTGCACCATCGGGCGCAGCTCCGGCGGGATGACCGGGACGACGTCGAGGACCATCGCGGCCGGCGAGTTGCCGGTGGCGAGGAACGAGTTGACGACGCGCAGGCGCTTGATGGCACGGATCTTCTTCTGACCCTTGCCCTCGGCGATCTGCAGGTGCAGCGTCTCGGCCTCGGCCTGGAGGTCGAACTGCTCGAGGCGCTTCTTGATCGCCTCGGCGCCCATGTAGGCCTCGAAGTAGACGCCGTACCGGTCGACGAGCTCGTTGAAAACCGCGTCCTCGGGCTTGAGGTCGCCGACCTTGAGGGTGCGGAACTGCTCCCACACGCTCTCGAGCCGCGCGATGTCCTCGTCGAAGGACTTGCGGATCTGGCCCATCTCCTTCTCGGCGCCGTCCTTGGTGCGGCGCTTCTGGTCGCTCTTGGCGCCCTCCGCCTCCAGGGCGGCGAGGTCGGTCTCCAGGCGCGCCAGGCGGTCCGCGATGCGGGAGTCGCGCTGGTCCGAGAGGGTCTTGATCTCGAGCCGGAGCTCGTTCTCGAGCCCGGGCATGTCGGCGTGACGGCCGTCGTCGTCCACGTCGATGATCATGTACGCCGCGAAGTAGATGACCTTCTCGAGGTCCTTCGGCGCCATGTCCAGCAGGTATCCGAGGCGCGAGGGGACGCCCTTGAAGTACCAGATGTGGGTGACGGGGGCGGCGAGCTCGATGTGGCCCATCCGCTCGCGGCGGACCGAGGACTTGGTGACCTCGACGCCGCAGCGCTCGCAGACGATGCCCTTGAAGCGGACTCGCTTGTACTTGCCGCAGGAGCACTCCCAGTCGCGAGAGGGTCCGAAGATCTGCTCGCCGAACAGGCCGTCCTTCTCGGGCTTCAGGGTGCGGTAGTTGATGGTCTCGGGCTTCTTCACTTCACCGTGCGACCAGCGACGGATGTCATCGGCCGTTGCGAGGCCGATGCGCAGCTCATCGAAAGTGGTTACGTCGAGCAATGTTTTCTCCTTGTCGGAAAACAGGGTGTCTCGTCAGAGACGGGAGGTCGTCAGATGCTGGCGCGGATCAGATGTCGTCGACGGAGGACGACTCGAACCGGGAGGAGATGTTGATGCCGAGCTCTTCCGCGGCGCGGTAGACCTCGTCATCGGTGTCGCGCAGGCTGACCGCGGTGCCGTCGGCCGAGAGGACCTCGACGTTCAGGCACAGGGACTGCATCTCCTTGATGAGGACCTTGAAGGACTCCGGGATGCCGGGCTCCTGGATGTTCTCGCCCTTGACGATGGCCTCGTACACCTTCACTCGGCCGAGGATGTCGTCCGACTTGATGGTGAGGAGCTCCTGGAGGGCGTAGGCGGCGCCGTAGGCCTCGAGGGCCCACACCTCCATCTCGCCGAAGCGCTGTCCGCCGAACTGCGCCTTACCACCGAGCGGCTGCTGGGTGATCATCGAGTACGGGCCCGTCGAGCGCGCGTGGATCTTGTCGTCGACGAGGTGGTGCAGCTTCAGGATGTACATGTAGCCGACCGAGACCGGGTCCGGGAAGGGCTCCCCGGAGCGGCCGTCGAACAGCTGCGTCTTGCCGGACGAGCCGATCAGGCGCTCTCCGTCGCGGGTCGGGGTGGTGGAGTCGAGGAGCCCTGCGAGCTCCTCCTCCGCCGCGCCGTCGAAGACGGGGGTCGCGACCTTGGTGCCGGGCGCCGCCTCGCGGGCGTGCTCAGGCAGGCGCGCGGCCCACTCCGGCTGGCCCTCGACCTTCCAGCCCTGCTTCGCGATCCACCCGAGGTGGATCTCGAGGACCTGGCCGAAGTTCATGCGGCCGGGGACGCCGAGCGGGTTGAGGACGATGTCGACCGGGGTGCCGTCGGCGAGGAACGGCATGTCCTCGACCGGCAGGATCTTCGAGATGACGCCCTTGTTGCCGTGGCGGCCGGCGAGCTTGTCGCCCTCGGTGATCTTGCGCTTCTGGGCGATGTAGACGACCACGCGCTGGTTGACGCCCGAGCCGAGCTCGTCGTCGCCGTCCTGCGCGTCGAACACCTTGACACCGATGATCGTGCCCTGCTCGCCGTGGGGCACCTTCAGCGACGTGTCGCGGACCTCGCGGCTCTTCTCGTTGAAGATCGCGCGGAGCAGGCGCTCCTCGGCCGAGAGCTCGGTCTCGCCCTTGGGCGTGACCTTGCCGACGAGGATGTCGCCGGGGCGGACCTCGGCGCCGATGCGGATGATGCCGCGCTCGTCCAGGTCGGCCAGGAGCTCCGGGCTGACGTTGGGGAGGTCGCGGGTGATCTCCTCCTTGCCGAGCTTGGTGTCGCGGGCGTCGACCTCGTACTCCTCGATGTGGATCGAGGAGAGGACGTCGTCCTTCACCAGGTTCTGGCTGAGGATGATCGCGTCCTCGAAGTTGTGGCCCTCCCACGGCATGAACGCGACGAGCAGGTTCTTGCCCAGCGCGAGCTCGCCGTTCTCGGTGGCGGGGCCGTCGGCGACGACCTCGCCGACCTCGATGCGCTCGCCGGCCGAGACGACCACGCGGTTGTTGTACGAGGTGCCCTGGTTGGAGCGGTCGAACTTGCGGAGGAAGTAGGTCTGCGTGCCGCCCTCGTCCAGCTGGACGGTGACGGAGTCGGCGGAGACCTCCTGGACGACACCGGCCTTGTCGGCGGTGATGACGTCGCCGGCGTCGATGGCCGCGAAGCCCTCCATGCCGGTTCCGACGACGGGCGACTCGCTGCGCAGCAGCGGGACGGCCTGACGCTGCATGTTCGCGCCCATGAGCGCGCGGTTCGCGTCGTCGTGCTCGAGGAACGGGATCAGCGAGGTCGCGACCGAGACCATCTGGCGCGGCGAGACGTCCATGTAGTGGACGCGCTCGGCGTCGACGAGCTCGACCTCTCCGCCCTTGGGGCGGACCAGGACCTTGCCCTCCGCGAAGCGGAAGTCCTTCGTGAGGGGGGCGTTCGCCTGGGCGACCAGGTACTCGTCCTCCTCGGACGCGGTGAGGTAGTCGATCTGCGAGGTGACGGTGCCGTCGACGACCTTGCGGTACGGGGTCTCGATGAAGCCGAACGAGTTGATGCGCGCGAAGGACGCGAGCGATCCGATCAGGCCGATGTTCGGGCCTTCCGGGGTCTCGATCGGGCACATGCGGCCGTAGTGCGAGGGGTGGACGTCGCGGACCTCGACGCCGGCGCGCTCACGGGAGAGTCCGCCGGGGCCGAGCGCCGACAGGCGGCGCTTGTGGGTCAGACCCGCGAGCGGGTTGTTCTGGTCCATGAACTGCGACAGCTGGCTGGTCCCGAAGAACTCCTTGATCGCGGCGACGACGGGGCGCACGTTGATCAGGGTCTGCGGGGTGATCGCCTCGATGTCCTGCGTGGTCATGCGCTCGCGGACGACGCGCTCCATGCGGGACAGTCCGGTGCGGACCTGGTTCTGGATCAGCTCGCCGACCGCGCGGATGCGGCGGTTGCCGAAGTGGTCGATGTCGTCGACGTCGAGACGCAGCTCGACCGGCTCTCCGTCGCGCACGCCGGGGAGGGCGGTGCGGCCGTCGTGCAGGGCGACCAGGTACTTGATGGTCGCGATGATGTCCTCGACCGTGAGCACCGAGTCGGACAGCGCCTTGTCGATGCCGAGCTTGCGGTTGATCTTGTAGCGGCCGACCTTCGCGAGGTCGTAGCGCTTGGAGTTGAAGTAGAAGTTGTCCAGCAGCGCGCGGGCGGCCTCGGCGGCGACCTGCTCGCCCGGACGGAGCTTGCGGTAGATGTCGCGGAGGGCGTCCTCCTTGGTGAGGATGTTGTCCTTCTCGAGGGTCAGCTCGATCGACTCGTAGCCGGCGAACTGCTCGAGGATCTCCTCGCTCGTCAGGCCGAGGGCCTTGAGGAACACGGTGACCGACTGCTTGCGCTTGCGGTCGATGCGCACGCCGACCTGGTCGCGCTTGTCGATCTCGAACTCGAGCCAGGCGCCGCGGCTCGGGATGACGCGGGCGGAGTAGATGTCCTTGTCGGACGTCTTCTCCTGCTGGCGCTCGAAGTAGACGCCGGGGCTGCGCACGAGCTGGGACACGACGACACGCTCGGTGCCGTTGATGATGAACGTGCCCTTCTCGGTCATCAGCGGGAAGTCGCCCATGAAGACCGTCTGGGTCTTGATCTCACCCGTGAGGTGGTTCATGAACTCGGCCTCGACGTACAGCGGAGCGGCGTAGGTCTTGCCGCGCTCCTTGCACTCCTCGATCGTGTACTTCTCGGGCTCGAGGTACGGGTTCGTGAAGCTCAGCTGCATCGTCTCGCTGAGGTCCTCGATCGGGGAGATCTCCTCGAAGATCTCGTCGAGGCCGGAGTTGGCGGGGAGGTCCTCCCGGCCGGCGGCCTTCGCCTCGGCGACGCGGGTCTTCCACGCCTCCGAGCCGACGAGCCAGTCGAAGCTCTCGGTCTGCAACGCGAGCAGATCCGGAACGGTCAGGGTGTCGCTGATCTTGGCGAACGAGAGACGCGAAGCTCCGCGTCCGTTCTTGGGTGAGGTGGTGGTCGCGGTGGACGCAGCAGCCAAGGAAGGAACCTCCGTAGACCCTCGCGGGTCTCAATCTGTGGGATGTGTGGAGTGGGCTCCCGCCGGACGGGCCGCCACCCCTGCCCGCACGCCGTGCGGACCGAGGCGACTCGGTCTTGGGGGCGGGGCTAGAGTGTGGCAACGGCATCCACCATCTGATGCCGGGTTCCGGTGACCTGCCGACCGCGATATGAGGGCATGGGTACTCGGGAGCGCAAAGTACGAATATAGCCGCATCGCGCCACGCCGCGCAAGTGCGGATGCTTGCGCCGCCCCGCGGGGTCCGGTATACGAGGCCACGGCCTCCCGGATCGATCCGACCGGGCCGGGCGCGGAGCCCCGCCGTCCCGCCGCCGCGGCAGACTGGTCGGATGCAGGAACGCACCGGCCGCCGACGCGGAGACGACTCCGAGCACCCCCGCGCCGTGCTCGCCAGCGGGTACACCGCGCGGATCGAGCCCGACCGCCACTCGCCCGAGGCGGCGACCCTGGTCGTCGACGGCACTCCGCAGTCGCACGTCGACCTCGCGGATCCGACGCACCTCTCGTTCGAGTACGTCCGCCGGATCGGCCACGCGATCGACCTCGTCGCCCCCGAGGGCGAGAGCGTCACGGCGCTCCACCTGGGCGCCGGAGCGCTGACCCTCCCCCGCTACGTCGCCGCGACCCGGCCGGGCTCGCGCCAGCAGGTCGTCGAGATCGAGGGCGCTCTGGTCGAGCTGGTGCGCGAGGCGCTCCCGCTCCCCCGCGGGGCGCAGATCCGCATCCGCCAGGGCGACGCCCGCGAGGTGCTCGGCAAGCTGCCGCCCGGGCTGCGCGGCACGGTCGACGTGGTCGTCGTCGACATCTTCTCGGGCGCGCGCACTCCCGCGCACGTGACCAGCGCCGACTTCTACGGGGCGATCGCGCCGCTGCTCGCCCCCGGCGGCCTGGTCGCGGTGAACGTGGCCGACGGCGGCGCGCTCGCCTTCGCCCGCGCCCAGGCCGCGACGCTCGCCTCCGTCTTCGCGCACACCGCGATCATGACCGACACCCAGATGCTCAAGGCCAAGCGCTTCGGGAACGTGGTGATGCTCGCCTCGGCCGATCCGCTGCCGCTCGACGGCCTGCCGCGGCGCCTCGCCTCCGACCCCGCGCCCTCCAAGCTGGTGCAGGGGCGGGAGCTCGAGAACTTCATCGCCGGCGCCCTCGTCGTCACGGACGAGACCGCCACCCCGTCGCCGCTGCCGGCGCGGAGCATCTTCCAGGTGCGACGGGGCTGACCCGGGCCGCGCGTCGGGGCGCCGTCCGGGGACCCGCCGGTACACTCGACGCCGGGGTCAGCGACCCCGACCGTCCTCTCGTCCGCCGCGCGCGACGATCCGGATCCGCACTCCACGAGGAAGCATCGCCCTGAGCATCATCATCCGCCACGACCCCGCGACCCTCCACGAGGAGATCGACGTCGACGCCGCCCAGGAGCGCCTGGAGGAGATCGGCGCGCTGCGCAGCCTCGCCGCGCTCACCGAGAAGGCGGAGCTGCTGCGCCTGCTCGGGCGCGTCGACGAGGCGTGGGACCTCGCGAACGAGGCCGTCCGCCGCACCCGCTTCTCCGGCGACCGCGCCGAGCTGCTCACCGCCCGCGTCCGCCGCGCCCGCCTCATGCAGCTGCGGGGCCGCACCGACGAGGCCCTCTCGGAGCTCGCGCTCTGCGTCGAGGAGGCCCGCACGCACGAGTGGCACCTCGAGCACTCCTTCGCGCTCAAGCACCGCGGCCTCACCTTCTTCGAGCTGGGCGAGTACGGCCGGGCGATGCGCGACTTCGACGCCGCGACCGCCCTCGGCGAGCGCGTCGGGGTCCCCGAGGAGGAGCTCGAGGTCGCGCGCCTGGGCTACGCCGCCGCCTCCGAGTTCCAGGACGGGACCGACCGCGAGGCCCGCACCGACGGCACCGCCCGCGGCCGCCGCCGCGCCGACGGCGACGAGTCCTAGGCAGCGCCACCGGTGGCCGACCTCGAGGACGTGGCCCGCTGGGCCGACGCGCTGATCGAGGAGCACCTCGACCCCTCCTGGTCCTTCGCGCTCGACCACGCGCGCACCCGCGGCGGCGCCTGCCACTGGACGCGCCGCCGGATCACGGTCTCGCGCCACCTCGCAGCCCGCTGGAGCGACGAGGAGGTCCGGCAGACACTCCTGCACGAGGTCGCTCACGCGCTCGCGGGGCCCGACGCCGGGCACGGACCGCAGTGGCGGCGGATCGCGGCGCGGCTCGGCTACACGGGATCGCGCACCCACAGCAACGCGACCGCGGACGAGCTCGCGCCGTGGGTCGGCACCTGCCCGGGCGGACACCTCTTCTACCGCCATCGCCGGCCCACCCGGCCCCTGGCCTGCGGCCGCTGCGCGCGCCGGTTCGAGGCCGCGAACGCGATCCAGTGGCGGCGCCGACCGGTCCCGGCGCCGTGACCCCGGACGAGGCCCCGCACGGCGGGCGCACGCCGGTCACCGGGCAGTGGCTCCCCGAGGCCGACGGCCGGCGCTGGTGGTTCGACTCCGGGAGCCTCGCACTCGACTTCGCCACGACGGGAGGACTGCCTCCGGGAGCGGCCGAGCACCTCGACTCCGACGCCGCCCTGGCCGCCTGGCTCGCCGAGCGCTTCGAGGCGGTCGGCCCCGAGAGCCGGGACGCGCGCCTGGACGACGCGCTGATGCTCCGGGGCGCGATCGCCCGGCTGGCCGTCGCGGCCGAGGCCGGCACCGCGCCCGACCCGCGCGACGTCGACGTGGTCAACCTGGTCGCGGCGATGCCCGACATCCCGCCGGTGCTGAGCGGCGGATCGCGGCAGGCCGGACGGCTCCACGCGGCGGGCAGGCAGGCGCTCGCGTCCATCGCCCGGGAGGCCGTGGGGCTGCTGGGTCCGGCCGCGACCGGACGGCTGCGGCGCTGCCCGGATCCGGAGTGCCGGATGCTCTACCTCGACACGTCCCGAGCCGGGTCGCGCCGCTGGTGCTCGATGCAGCGCTGCGGGAACCGGTCGAAGGTCCGGGCCTACCGGGCGCGCGCCGCAACCCCGCGCGGCTGACGCACCGCCGCGGCACCGGGAGCGGCGCCGCGGCGGGACGGATCAGTCGGAGACGCGGACCGAGCGGTCGAAGGCGACGTAGCCCGAGAAGTCCTTGCCGACGCGGTCGAACGCCGTCGGGTAGGGGTGCGGGTACGACCAGGCCTTGTCCTTCTGCAGGCCGTCGCCGGTCTGCACCGAGAAGTACTGGCACTCGCCCTTCCACGGGCAGGTGTAGGGCGTGGGGCTCTCGACGAGCACGCCCTCGGCGATGCTCGACGGCGGGAAGTACCAGTTGCCCTCGATCGAGATCAGGTCGGAGTCGGGGGCGTCGGCGAGGACGACGTCGTTGAGGACGGCTTTCATGCGGGCCAGCTTTCGGTCGGGGCGGGGGGGGCGGAGGGACCGCCTCCGCCGAACGCTACGCCGGGGGCGTGCGACTGGTCGAGGCGGCGGCTCGGATCCGCAGGGGCTTGTGCGCTCCGCGGACGCCCTGCACCGCTCGGAGGCCGCGCCCGCCGGAGCGGCGGGTCAGCGGAGGACCGACACCTCGTCGACGGCGTCGACCCGGGCGGCGGCGCGGACCTCGTCCGCCCGCCCCTCGGCGGCGAGCAGGCGGCCGGACTCGGACGCGGTGAGCAGATGCGCGCACGCCCGGCGCAGGCCCTCGTAGGACGCGCAGGCCACCGCGGCCTCGGGCGAGACGTGGTCGATGCCCAGCCCGATGAGCGCGTCGACGACGGCGCCGGCCGCCAGCTGGTCCTCCATCGCGAACCGCGCCGCTCCGCTGTCGTCGACGTCGCCGAGTGCGATCACGTTGACGCTGGTGCGCCCGCCGTTCTCGCGCTGGCGCTCCAGGATCCAGCGGGCGACGGCCGAGCGGTCGGCCAGGCCCGCGCGGACGACGCGGCCCTCCACTCCCCCGAGGTCGGGGCTCTCGCCTCCGGGCAGAGCGTCGACGAGCACCGTGACGTGGGCGGGGGCGAGCACGCGGAGGGCGCGGGCCCCCCACTCGAAGCGGATCTGGTAGGTCGACTGGTCGACGGAGGCGGCGGGAGCGGTCACCCTGACACGGTAGCGAGCACCGGAGGCGCATACACGTCCGGGGCTCCGCGCGCACCCGGTTCCCGCGCGGGGGCGGGCGGAGGAGGATGTCCCTCGTGAAGGTGATGCTCAAGCACGTGCTCGACACCGACGCCGACTCCGCCTGGCGCGCCCTGCAGAGTCCGGCCGTGTTCCGGGAGGTGATGTCCCCGCTCCTGACCGCCGCGTCGCTGGACGAGGGCGGCTTCCGCCCGACCTGGGGGCTCGGCTCCCACGAGGTCGCGATGGACGCCCTCGGGATCGTGCCGATGGGCGCGCAGGAGATCGACCTCTCCTACCGCCGCGTCCCCTCGATGCCCGACGTGCGGATCCTGCGCGACAGCGGCGGGCCCCTCACCGGCTCCCTCCGCCTGATCACCGCGTGGGACCACCGCATGGCCGTCGCCCCGCTCCCCGACGGGCGCACGCTCTTCCGCGACCGCCTCGAGTTCTCGGCGGGCCTCGCCTCGGCCGCGCTCTGGCCGTCGATGTGGGCGTTCTGGCAGTGGCGCGGCATCCGCATCCGCTCCCTCGCCCCGACCTGGCGCCACGATGTCGGTGCCGACACCCGCCCGCGCGGGGAGTCCGCCGCATGAGCCCCGACGGTGTCGCCGAGGAGGAGACCGAGCTGTCGCGCTCGGAGCTCCTGCGCCTCCAGTGGCCCTCCGCCGACGAGGAGGAGCAGGACGACGACGGCGTCTCGCCCCGCCGCCGCCTCACGAACGCGGTCGAGGTGTCGGACTGGCGCCGCCACGTCCAGGCCCTCTACGCGGAGGTGCGCCGGCTCTCGAACGTGGACCTGCTCGCCGCGCACGCGTCCTGGATCCGCGGGCGCAACGCGCTCTTCGCGCAGCACCCCTCCACCCCCCTCCTCCCGGCCGACCGTGCGCACTTCCGCTCGCTGCCGATCGCGCCCTACGACGCGGCCTGGCGCTTCGAGCTCGAGGTGGCCCCCGCCGAGGAGGCGCGGCGGATGGACGTGGAGACCGGCACCGACGGCACCGTCCCCTTCGAGCTGATCGGCACGGTCGAGGTGCCGGACGCCGGCAGCCTCGACGTCTGGCGCCTCGCGTCCTACGGCGGAGGCCTGTTCCTGCCGGTCAAGGACGCCCTCGCGGGGACACCCGGCGGCACCTACGGCGGCGGCCGCTACCTCCTGGACACCGTGAAGGGCGCCGACCTCGGCCCGGGCTCCGCCCCGGGGACACTGGTGCTCGACTTCAACTTCGCCTACAACCCCTCCTGCGCCTACGACCCGGCCTGGGCCTGCCCGCTCGCCCAGGCGGGCAACCGGCTGCCGGTAGAGGTGCCGGTCGGCGAGCGCTACCGGGGCTGATACCGACCCTGGACGTTCTCGGAGGGGCGGCCGATAGCCTCCGGGCGGCGCCGTCGTGCGCCGGAAAGCAGGAAAGCCGCATGCCCCGTCCCGTCCTCCTCGTCACCGGAACCTCCACCGGCATCGGCCGCGCCACCGCGATCGAGGCCGCGCGCGCGGGCTGGCGGGTGGTCGCCACCGTGCGGGATCCGGAGCGGGCGGAGGGCCTGCGCACCGCCGCCGCCGAAGCCCGCGTCGAGCTCGACCTGCGGGCGCTCGACGTGACCGACGCGGACTCCGTCGCCGGCTGCCTCCGCGCCGTGGAGGAGGAGCTCGGCGGTCTCGACGCCCTCGTGAACAACGCCGGAGCCGGCCACCTCGGCACCCTCGAGCTGGAGGATCCGGAGGAGCTGCGCCGCGTGATGGAGGTCAACTTCTTCGGCACCGTCGCGGTCACCCGCGCCGCGATGCCGATGCTGCGCTCGTCCCGCGGCCGCATCGTCACCGTCTCGAGCGTCGGCGGCGCGATCGGGCAGCCGTTCAACGAGGACTACTGCGCGGCGAAGTTCGCGGTCGAGGGGTTCTTCGAGGCGCTCGCCCCGGTCGCCGCCTCCGTCGGCGTCCACGTGTCGCTGATCGAGCCGGGAGCGGTCCGCAGCAGCTTCGTCGAGAACGTCGGCATCGACGCGGCGGCGATGCTCGCGCAGGCCGGCCCCTACGCGCCGGCGCTCGGCGCCTACCTCGACCGCGCCGCGTCGTCCTTCTCCTCGACCCACGCGCAGGACCCGTCCGACGTCGCCGCCGTCATCCTGAAGACCCTGCGCGACCCGGAGCCGGCCTTCCGCGTGCAGACCTCGGACTGGGCGGGCGACTTCGTCGGCACCAAGCTGAGCGACCGCGACGGCTCCCGCGTGCAGGCCGCGATGCGCGGATGGATCGGCATCCACTAGAGTGGGGTGGTGCGAGCGCAGCGACTGCGCTCCCCCGCGTCGTAGAACGCCCCTTGTCCCCTAGGACTCTGACCGTCGAGGATCCGTCCCGACCATCTGGCGCACGTGCATGAGGCCCCCGGCCGCGCGCACCGAATCGTACGGCGAACGGATGTGACCACCGTCACCTTCGCCCGAACGCCGATCACCCGCGCCCCCGGCCACCGCCTGCGCGTCCTCGATCGGCATGATGCCCCCGAAAGGCACCACTCCATGTCGAACACCCCCCTCTCCTTCAGCGCCCTCGGCGTGCCGGCCCCCCTCGTGGCCGCGCTCACCGCGAGCGGCATCACCGAGCCCTTCCCGATCCAGGTCGACACGCTGCCCGACACCCTCGGCGGACGCGACGTCCTCGGCCGCGGCAAGACCGGCTCCGGCAAGACCCTCGCCTTCTCCATCCCGATGATCGCCCGCCTCGGCGGCTCGCTCGCCGGCGGACGCCGCCGCCCCGGCCGCCCGCTCGGACTCGTCCTCGCGCCGACCCGCGAGCTCGCCACGCAGATCACCGCCGCGATGCAGCCCCTCGCCGACGCCTACGGCATCGTCACCACCACGATCTTCGGAGGCGTCTCGCAGCAGCGCCAGGTCGCCGCGCTCAAGCAGGGCGTCGACATCGTCGTGGCCTGCCCGGGCCGCCTCGAGGACCTGATGAAGCAGGGCTTCGTGAACCTCGACGCCGTCGAGATCACCGTCCTCGATGAGGCCGACCACATGGCCGACCTCGGCTTCCTGCCGGTCGTCACGCGCATCCTCGACAAGACCCCCCGCGGCGGGCAGCGCCTGCTGTTCTCCGCGACGCTCGACAACGGCGTGGACAAGCTGGTCAAGAAGTACCTCCAGAACGAGGTGCTCCACTCGGTCGACGAGGCCAACTCTCCCGTCGCGCTGATGACCCACCACGTGTTCGAGGTCGACGGCCTCGACGCCAAGAACGCGCTCGTGAAGACCCTCGCGTCCGGCACCGGCCGCCGCATCCTCTTCATGCGCACCAAGCACCACGCGAAGAAGCTCGCCAAGCAGCTCACCGGCCAGGGCATCCCCGCGGTCGACCTGCACGGCAACCTCTCGCAGGTCGCCCGCGACCGCAACCTCGCCGCGTTCGGCGCCGGCACCGTCAAGGTCCTCGTCGCCACCGACGTCGCCGCCCGCGGTGTGCACGTCGACGACGTCGAGCTCGTCATCCACGTCGACCCGCCGATGGAGCACAAGGCGTACCTGCACCGCTCGGGCCGCACCGCCCGCGCCGGCAGCGAGGGAGACGTCGTCACCGTCGTCCTGCCCACGCAGCGCAGCGACGTGAAGACCCTCCTCCGCAAGGCCGCGATCCAGGTCGCGCCCCAGCAGGTGACGGCCGACTCGGCCGCCGTCGCGAAGCTCGTCGGCGACGTCGCTCCGTACGTCACACCCAGCGCCGTCGTCGAGCCCGTCCGCGGCCAGTCGCAGGGCGGACGCTCGCAGGGCGCCAACGCGCAGCGCAAGCGCGCGGCCCGCACCGAGGGCACCGCCGCACCCCGCGGCGGACGCTCGACGGGTGCCGCGACCGGCGGAGGCGACCGCCCCCGCCGCGACCGCACCGCCGCCGAGGGACCCGCCCGCGGCGGCGCCCGCGGAGGCCGCAGCCGCTCGGCCGCCGGCGCCCCCTCGACCTCGGGCGGATCGCGCTCGTTCTACAGCACCGCGACCGGCGGAGCAGCCTCGGCCGCTCCCGCCCGCGAGTCCGCCGGCGGCGGCGCCCGCCGCGGCGGCCGGCGCGCGCAGGGCTGAACCGTTTTGTGCGCCGCGTAGCGGCGCACCGCGGTCGACTTCAAGGACGGTCGCGGCGCGCAGAGCGTGTCGCGACCGGCTAGGTCCGATCCGCTCACACGCGGATCGACCGTTCGCCTCGCGGGCAGCCGCGGAGCGGCGCACCGCGGTCGGCTTCAAGCACGGTTGCGGTACGCAGAGCGTGTCGCGACCGGCTAGGTCCGATCCGCTCACACGCGGATCGACCGTTCGCCTCACGGGCAGCCGCGGAGCGGCGCACCGCGGTCGGCTTCAAGCACGGTTGCGATGCGCAGAGCGTGTCGCGACCGGCTAGGCCGGTCCGCTCGCACGCGGATCGACCGTTCGCCTCGCGGGGAGCGGCTGGTCCGGGGGCTGGGTGATCGGTGATCGCACGTCAACGCTCGTCCTGATCAGGACGCCGACATCACGAAGGGCCGGGGCCCGCGACTACTGGTCGCGGGCCCCGGCCCTTCGTCGTTCACGCCTCACCTCTTCGAGCGGAGTCCCGCGCGGGGAGTTCCGGAAGTCCTCACCGCGTCCTGATCAGGCGATTCCCTGCGGCGCCGTCGTCGGGCAGGGGCGCCGCCTCTCCTCGCCCGGTCACAGAGGTCCCGTGGACGCCGGATCCACGAGCCGAACGGCCGGGTCGCGTGCCGGCGGATCGGTCCAGGCGGACGCCCGACGCTCCAGCCTGCCCGCCATCCTTGCAAGCCGACCGCGGCGCGCCGCTATCGGTGCGCAGAAGGGAGCACCGCGGCCGATCCGCGCCCCTAGGACAGGCGGCCCACGGAAGCGAGCGCGGCGCGGATCAGCGCGCCCCGCCCGCCCTCCATCTCGGCGGAGATCGCGTCGGAGCAGGCCTCGTCGGGGGTCATCCAGGTGAGCTCGAGGGCGTCCTGGCGGGGGTCGCAGGTGCCGGTGACGGGGACGACGTAGGCGAGGGAGACCGCGTGCTGGCGGTCGTCGGTGAACGGTCCCATGCCGGGCATCGGGAAGTACTCGGCGACGTGGAAGGGGAGCGGGCTCGCCGGGAGGAGGGGGAAGGCCATGGGACCGAGATCCTTCTCGAGGTGGCGGAACAGCGCGTCGCGCAGCGTCTCGCCGTACATCACGCGGCCCGAGACGATCGTGCGGGTGATCTGGCCGGAGGGGGTCGCGCGCAGGAGCACGCCGACCTCGGTGACCTGCCCGAGCCCGTCGACCCGGACGGGCACGGCCTCCACGTACAGCAGCGGGAGCCGCCGGCGGATCTCGGCGAGTTCGTCGTCGGACAGCCACCCGGAGTTCGGGTCAGGGGTGCGCACGCTCATGCAGCCATTCTCACCCTTCGCGGCTGGTGTTCCGACCGGCGGCGGCGATCCCGTACTCAGGGGGATGATGGTGCGATGGGAATCGACGCGAACGCGGTGCTGTGGTCCTCCTCCGAGCGCGACCGCGTCGGCAGGCCCCTCCTGGTGCTGCTGCACGGCTACGGCTCGCACGAGGGGGACCTGTTCTCGCTCGGCGCCTACCTGCCGCTGGAGCCGGTCCTCGCGTCCCTCCGGGCGCCTCTCGCCCTGGGCGGCGGGGCGAACGCGTGGTGGCCCCTCCGTGTCCCGCTGGTGCCGGACGAGCCGCGGGCCGATCCCGAGGCCGTCGAGGCGGCGGCGGCCGGTGTGATCGAGTGGCTCGACGGTCTGGAGCACCCGGGCCCGGTGGGGCTGCTGGGCTTCTCCCAGGGCGCCGCGCTGGCGGTGCAGCTGCTGCGGCGCGCGCCTGGCCGCTTCGCCTTCGCGGTCGCCCTGTCCGGGTTCGTGGTCCCGCTCGCCGAGGGCGACGACGCGGACGAGCGGCTCGCCCGCGAGCGTCCGCCGGTGTTCTGGGGCCGCGGGACGCTCGACACGGTGATCCCGGAGGAGCTCGTGCGGGACGCGGCGGCCTGGTTCCCGGAGCACACGGCGCTCGACGCCCGGGTCTACGAGGGCGTCGCCCACGGAGTCGGGCAGGCCGAGCTCGCCGACATCGGCACGTTCGTGCGTCTCGGCTTCGCCTGACGGGCGGACTCCCCCGCGTCAAGGGCTCGCCCCCGGGCCGCGGCCCCGGCAATGTCGGAGGTGGCAGGGAGGATGGGTGCATGCCGGACGTCCTCGAGCGCTTCTCCCCCGCCACGCGCGCGTGGTTCGAGGGCGCGTTCCCGGCGCCGACCGCCGCCCAGGAGGGCGCCTGGTCGGCCATCTCGAGTGGAGCGCACGCCCTCGTGGTCGCTCCCACCGGCTCCGGCAAGACGCTCTCGGCCTTCCTCTGGGCGATCGACCGGCTCGTGCAGGGCCCGCCGCCGGAGGATCCGCAGCACCGCACGCGCGTGCTCTACGTCTCGCCGCTGAAGGCTCTCGGCGTCGACGTCGAGCGCAACCTCCGCTCGCCGCTCGTCGGCGTCACCCAGACGGCGCTGCGGCTGAGCGCCGAGGGCATCGGCAGCGCGCCGGCCACGGTCACCGTCGGGGTGCGGTCGGGAGACACGCCCGCCGCCGAGCGGCGCGTGCTGCAGAAGACGCCGCCGGACATCCTGATCACGACCCCCGAGTCGCTCTACCTCATGCTCACCTCGGCGGCGCGCGAGTCGCTCCGCGGCGTCGAGACGGTCATCGTCGACGAGGTCCACGCGGTCGCGTCGACCAAGCGCGGGGCGCACCTCGCCGTCTCCCTCGAGCGGCTCGACGCCCTGCTCCCGAAGCCGGTGCAGCGCATCGGCCTCTCGGCGACGGTGCGTCCGCGCGAGGAGGTGGCCCGGTTCCTCGCCGGCCGCTCCCCGGTCGCGATCGTGGCTCCGGCGTCCGAGAAGCAGTGGGACCTCAGCGTCGTCGTCCCGGTCGAGGACATGTCCGAGCTGGGGACGGCGGCTCCGCAGGACGGATCGACGATGGGGGCCACCGGTCCGCAGAGCGGGTCGATCTGGCCGCACGTCGAGGAGTCGATCGTCGATCGGGTCCTCGCGCACACCTCCTCCATCGTCTTCGCGAACTCCCGCCGCCTCGCCGAGCGGCTGACCGCCCGGCTCAACGAGATCTACGCCGAGCGCCGCGAGCTCGCCGCGGAGCGGGCGCGCGAGGCGGGCGAGCCCGTCGCCGTCGGGGCCCTGCTCGCCGAGGCGGCCTCCTCCTCCATCCGCCGCTCTCCGGCCGAGGCGATGGGAGCGGCCGGGGGCACGAGCGGCATCGGGCAGTCCGCGCCCGACGAGGAGCCGCTGCTCGCCCGCGCCCACCACGGCTCGGTGAGCAAGGAGCAGCGCGCGATCATCGAGGACGACCTGAAGTCCGGCCGCCTGCGCTGCGTGGTCGCGACCTCGAGCCTCGAGCTGGGGATCGACATGGGCGCGGTCGACCTCGTCGTCCAGGTCGAGACGCCGCCCTCGGTCGCGAGCGCCCTGCAGCGCGTGGGTCGAGCCGGCCACCAGGTCGGCGAGGTCTCGCGCGGGTCCTTCTACCCCAAGCACCGGGCCGACCTTCTCCACTCCGCCGTGACGACGGAGCGGATGCGCTCGGGCCTGATCGAGGCGATCGCCGTCCCCGCGAACCCGCTCGACATCCTCGCGCAGCAGACCGTCGCCGCGACCGCCCTCGAGAGCCTCGACGTGGACGACTGGTTCGACACCGTCCGCCGCAGCGCCCCGTTCGTGTCCCTGCCCCGCTCCGCCTACGAGGCGACCCTCGACCTGCTCTCGGGCCGCTACCCCTCCGACCAGTTCGCGGAGCTGCGGCCGCGCCTCGTCTGGGACCGCGACGCGAACACGCTCACCGGCCGGCCCGGCGCCCAGCGCCTCGCCGTCACCAGCGGCGGCACCATCCCCGACCGCGGGCTCTTCGGCGTGTTCATGGTCGGCGAGCCGGGCTCGACCGGCAACCGCGTCGGCGAGCTCGACGAGGAGATGGTCTACGAGTCCCGCGTCGGCGACGTCTTCGCGCTCGGAGCCACCAGCTGGCGCATCCAGGAGATCACCTACGACCGCGTGATCGTGACGCCGGCGTTCGGTGAGCCCGGGCGCCTCCCGTTCTGGAAGGGCGACTCGCAGGGGCGCCCCGCCGAGCTCGGCGAGGCGATCGGGGCGTTCACCCGCGAGGTGGGCGCCGCCGCCCCCGAGACGGCCCGCGAGCGCTGCACGGCGGCCGGGCTCGACGAGTACGCGACCAACAACCTCCTCTCCTTCCTCGACGAGCAGCGCCTGGCCACCGGGCAGATCCCGGACGACCGCACCCTCGTGCTCGAGCGCTTCCGCGACGAGCTGGGCGACTGGCGGCTGGTGCTGCACTCCCCGTACGGGATGCAGGTGCACTCGCCGTGGGCGCTCGCCATCGGCGCCCGCGTCCGCGAGCGGCACGGCGTCGACGGAGCGGCCATGGCCGGGGACGACGGCATCGTCGTGCGGATCCCCGACACGGAGTCGGAGCCGCCGGGCTCCGAGCTGTTCCTGTTCGAGCGCGAGGAGCTGGAGCAGCTGGTCACGAGCGAGGTCGGCGGCTCCGCCCTCTTCGCCGCCCGGTTCCGCGAGTGCGCGGCGCGGGCGCTCCTGCTCCCGAGGTACAACCCGGGCAAGCGCTCCCCGCTCTGGCAGCAGCGGCAGCGGGCGGCGCAGCTGCTCGACGTCGCCCGCACCTACCCGACCTTCCCGATCATCCTCGAGACCGTCCGCGAGTGCCTCCAGGACGTCTACGACCTGCCCGCGCTGCTCCGGCTCGCCGCGCGGCTGGACGGGCGCGAGCTGCGGATCCTCGAGGTCGAGACGCCGACCGCCAGTCCGTTCGCGCGGTCCATGCTCTTCGGCTACGTCGCGGCCTTCATGTACGAGGGCGACAGCCCGCTCGCCGAGCGCCGTGCCGCGGCGCTCTCGGTCGACGCGACGCTCCTCGGCGAGCTGCTCGGCCGGGCGGAGCTGCGCGAGCTGCTCGACCCGGCCGTCCTCGCGCAGATCGAGCGCGAGCTGCAGCGCGTCGAGCCCGAGCGCCGCCTCCGCGGGCTCGAGGGCGCCGCCGACCTGCTCCGGCTGCTCGGCCCGCTGACGCTCGACGAGCTCGGGGAGCGCCTGGTCGACGAATCGGTCGCCTCGGCGGACGTCGCGAAGGCGCCCGCGATCGAGCGCGCGGTGCTCGAGGCCGACGTGGCCGCGCTCGTGAAGGCCAAGCGCGTCCTGCCCGTGGGCCTCGGCGATGAGCAGCGGTACGCCGCGATGGAGGACGCCTCCCGGCTCCGCGACGCTCTCGGCGTGCCCCTGCCGATCGGCGTCCCCGTCGCCTTCATCGACCCGGTCCGCGATCCGCTCGGCGACCTCGTCGCCCGCTACGCGCGCACCCACGGCCCCTTCACCGCCGCCGCCGTCGCCACCCGCCTGGGCCTCGGAGTCGCGGTCGTCACCGACACCCTGCGCCGCCTCGCGGGCGAGCGCCGCGTCTCGGAGGGCGAGTTCCGCCCCACCGGCACCGGCACCGAGTGGTGCGATGCCGAGGTGCTGCGCCGCCTGCGCAGCCGCTCTCTCGCCGCGCTCCGCAAGGAGGTGGAGCCGGTGGACGCGGCCGCGTACGCCCGCTTCCTCCCCGCCTGGCAGCACGTCGGCGGCTCGCTCCGCGGTATCGACGGCGTGGCCTCCGTGATCGACCAGCTGGCCGGCGCGCCCATCCCCGCGTCCGCGTGGGAGTCGCTGATCCTGCCCGCCCGGGTGCGCGACTACTCCCCCGCGATGCTCGACGAGCTCACCGCGACCGGCGAGGTCCTCTGGGCCGGCGCGGGCACCCTCCCCGGCAACGACGGTTGGGTGAGCCTCCATCTCGCCGACACGGCAGGGCTGACCCTCCCCGTCCCCGCCGCCGAGTCCGTGACCCTGACCGAGCTCCAGCAGGAGATCGTCGGCGTGCTCGGATCGGGCGGCGGCTACTTCTTCCGCCAGCTCTCCGACGCGGTCGGCTCCACCGACGACGCGGGCCTCGTCGAGGCCCTGTGGGAGCTGGTCTGGGCCGGGCTCGTCACGAACGACACCCTGGCGCCGCTGCGCACCCTCGTCGGCTCGACCGGCGGCGCCCACCGCCAGCCGCGCGCCCCCGCCCGCGCCCGCGCGCCCCGGGGCCGGATGACCGCCCGCCCCACGATGGCCACCCGCGTGGGGCCGCCGACCGCCGGCGGCCGCTGGTCGATCGTGCCGCTCGCGGAGTCGGACGCGACGATCCGCGGGCACGCGCTCGGCGAGACGCTGCTCGAGCGGTACGGGATCGTCACCCGCGGCTCCGTGCAGGCCGAGGGCGTCCTGGGCGGCTTCGCCCTCGCCTACAAGGTGCTGAGCGGCTTCGAGCAGCAGGGCCGCGCCCGGAGGGGCTACTTCATCGAGAAGCTGGGAGCAGCGCAGTTCGGCACAGCCGGCAGCGTCGACCGGCTCCGCACGTTCGCCCCGCAGGACGAGGCGCAGGAGCGCTCACGACCGGTGCTCGCGCTGGCGGCGACCGACCCCGCCAATCCGTTCGGCGCCGCTCTGCCGTGGCCGCAGGGCGAGGGGCACCGCCCCGGTCGGAAGGCCGGCGCGCTGGTCGCCGTCGTCGACGGAGCGCTCGCGGTCTACCTGGAGCGCGGCGGCAAGACCGCCCTCACCTTCACCGCCGACGAGGCGGCCCTCGCCGACGCGGCCGGCGCCCTCTCGCAGCTCGTCCGCTCCCGCGGGGTCGAGAAGCTGACCGTCGAGAAGATCGACGGCGTCTTCGCGCTCGGCACGCCCTTCGGCGACGCCCTCGTCGCCGCCGGCTTCGTCGCGAATCCGCGCGGCCTGAGGATGCGCTCGTGAGCGCCGGAGGGAGCCCGCGTGCCCGAGGGTGACACCGTCTACCGATCCGCCCACAACCTCGCCGAGGCGCTGGACGGCGAGGTCCTGACCCGGTGCGACGTCCGCGTGCCGAAGTACGCGACGGTCGACCTCACCGGCGAGACGATCGACGAGGTCGTCCCCCGCGGCAAGCACCTGCTGATGCGGGTCGGCGACGCGCTGATCCACTCCCACCTCAAGATGGAGGGGAGCTGGCACCTCTACGCCCGCGGCGAGGGCGAGCGGCCGAAGTGGCACCGGCCGGCGTTCCAGGCCCGGATCGTCCTCGAGACCGAGGACTGGCAGGCGGTCGGCTTCGAGCTCGGGCTCCTCGAGATCGTCCCGCGCTCGGCCGAGGAGGACGTGGTCGGCTATCTCGGCCCCGATCTGCTCGGCGCCGACTGGGACGCGGACGAGGCGCTGCGACGCCTGTCCGCCGATCCGGAGCGGCCGATCGGGCTCGCGCTGCTCGACCAGCGGATCATGGCCGGACTCGGCAACGTCTACCGCGCCGAGCTGTGCTTCCTGCGCGGCGTGCTGCCCACGCGCCCGGTCGGCGGGAGCGGCGACCTCGTGCGCACCATCGCGCTCGCGAAGCGGCTCATCACCGTGAACCGCGAGCGGATCGAGCGCACGACGACCGGCAACCTGCGCCCGGGCCAGCAGCTCTGGGTCTACGGCCGCGACCGCAAGCCGTGCCGGCGCTGCGGCACTCCGATCGAGCGCGGTGAGCTCGGCGACGACGAGCTGCAGCTGCGGGTCACCTACTGGTGCCCGCACTGCCAGAGCTGAGGGGCTACTCCTCGACCGCGGAGCGGCGCCCGGGGACGTGCTTCTCGTGCACGCCGACGTCCGTCAGGCGCTCGATGCGGTCGACGTGGCGGCCTGGCTCGCCGCCGTCCGCGACGATCCAGCTGCCGACGAGGAGGAACCCGTCGCGGCCGCCGGCCGTCAGCGGGCCCGTGATCGTGAACGACCCGAGCGCCGGAGTCGAGAACGCCACGCGCACCGGGTCCCCGTGCTCGAGTCCCTCGGCCGAGCGCTCCCCGCCGACCTCGTCGGCGTCCGGAGCCAGGGCGATGCTCTGGATCTCGGTCCCCGTGCCGAGGAAGACGTCCGCGACGACGAGCTCGCCGCCGACGGCCTGGCGGACGACCCCCTCGATCCCGTAGAGGCCGTAGCGCGGGGAGCGGACGAGGACGCGCACCGAGTCGCCGATCGCGACCTCGGCGAGAGCACCGCGGATCGAGGCGACGTCCCTCCGCGCGGGAGGGGCGGACAGGGCGTCGAGGATCGGGCTGGGCATCCGATCAGGGTAGCCGCTCCGGGAGCGCACCCGCCCGGCGGATCGGCGGCGGATCCCGGGCGGCCGGGGCGCCGGGTCGCATCGGCCGCCGACGCCGCGCGCGAGCGGCAGAGCACCGGCCGGAAGGCTCCGGCACCGCGAGACCCCGGCACTGCGGCGACACCGGCACCGCCGGGAGACGCCGGTACTGCGGCAGGCGCAGTCACCGCCGGGAACGACGAAGGCCCCGCCTGAGCGGGGCCTTCGGACGATGCGGAGTCGGTGGGATTTGAACCCACGGAACCCAATAAAGGGTTCTCCACCTTAGCAGGGTGGTGCACTCGACCGGACTATGCGACGACTCCCGAGCGCCCGCTGGCGGACGCACGACGACCATCATAACCGCACGCGCGAGGGCCTCGCGACACGGGCGCCCGCCCCTCCGCGGGAGGGCGAGAAGCCCCCTACTGGTCCGACAGGGGCCGGCCGATGGTGCAGGTCTCCTGCTGCGCGGTCTGCCCGGAGACGTCGCTCGGAAGGGTGACCGGCCCGTCGGGTGCGCTCGTCGCGGGGGCGTCGGTCGCGGGGGCGTCGGTGGCCGGCGACTCCGTGGCCGCCGGAGCGTTGGTCGCCCCGGGCTCCTCCCCCGTCGACTGCGAGCCGCCGCCGGTGGTGCCGCTCAGCGCGATCGGCTGGTCGGCGAGGAGCGCCGCGTTCAGCGCCGCCGCCGCGTCCTCGCTGGGGTACACGCCGTTGCCGTCGATGAAGGTCGGGTACTGCACGAAGACCACGTTCGCGAGGTCGACGTCCTTCACCGCGAGGCCGATCGACACGAGGGTGTTCACGTTCTCGAGCGAGGTGGAGAGCTGCATGTTCGAGACGGCCGCCTTCGCGAGGCCGTAGAGGTTCACCGGGTTCGAGAGCGTCGACGCGCTCTTCACCTTGCGCACCAGCGATGAGAGGTACACCTGCTGGCTCGAGATGCGGGTGAGGTCGCTGCCGTCGCCGACGCCGTGCCGGGTGCGGAGGAACGCCAGCGCCTCGGCGCCGACGAGCGTGTGCGTGCCCGCGTCGAGGTTCAGCCCCGTGTACTCGTCCTGGATCGGGGTGGCGACGCAGACGTCCACTCCGCCGACCGCGTTCGACATCTCGATGACGCCCTCGAACTGGATGAGCGCCGCGTAGGGGATCTCGAGCCCGGTCAGCTGCTCGACCGTCTGCACGGTGCACGCCAGCCCGCCGGCCTCGAGCGAGGTGTTGATCTTCGCCGAGTCCACCGCGTCCGAGACGGCGCCGGTGGCCGGGTCGGTGCAGGAGGGGATCGGGACGTAGAGGTCGCGGGGGAAGCTGACGACCTCCACGGTCGAGTGGTCGGCCGAGATGTGCATGAGCATCGTGACGTCGTTGAGGTTCTCGGCACGCTCGCCGTAAGCCCCGGCGGCCGATCCGTCGGCGCTGTCGCTGCCGGCGAGCAGGATGTTGACGCCGCCCTCGATCGCCCCGATCTCGGGCACGTCGCCTCCGCCCGAGTCGATCCCTAGGTCGACGGACGGACGCGCGCTCCCGGCGATCAGCGAGGCGGCGATCGCCACGATGCAGACCGCGCTGAGCACGCCGACGCCCACGCAGGCCGCGAGGATCCGCGCGGCGAAGCGCACGCCGCTCGGGCGGCGCAGGCGGCCGTGCCGTGCTGCTGTGGTCCGGGTGGACGCGCGTTCGCTCATCGGGTCGTACTCTCTCTCGGCTGCGGGACGCGTGTCGTCCCGGAGTCAGCGCGCGAGGTGGAGAGCACCCGTGGTGCCGCCCGCCCTCGGCTCAGCCGAAGAAGCCGACCGAGCAGGTCTGCTGGTCGGCGCTCTGGCCGGTGACCGATTCTGGCAGGGCAACCTTGGATCCGTCCTCGGGAGTCGCTGCAGGAGTGCCGGGTGCCGCCTCGGCCGTCGCCAGCGGATCCGCGGTCGCCGGGCCCGACGGAGCGGCGGTGTCGGCCGGGGCCGCCGCCTCGCCCTCCACGGTCGCGCCGGCGCCCGTGCCGCCGGTGATGGCGATCGGCTGATCGGTCTGCAGGGCGCTCGCCAGGACGTCGCCCGCGGCGCGGTCCGGCTCCACTCCGCTCGGAGTCGCCCCGGTCGGGTACTGCGCGAAGACGACGTCCGCGAGGTCGACGTCCTTCAGCGCGAGTCCCATCTGGACCATCGTGTTCACGTTGTCGAGACCGGTCGAGAGCGTCATGTTGCCGAGCGCCGCCTTCGCGAGCCCGTAGAGCGCGACCGGGTTGAGGAGGGTGTCCGCGCTCTTGATCTGGCGCACGAGCGCCGAGAGGAAGACCTGCTGGTTGCTGATGCGGGTCAGGTCGCTGCCGTCGCCGATGCCGTGGCGGCTGCGGAGGAACTGCAGCGCCGCCATGCCCTCGAGCGAGTGCACGCCCGGCTCGAGGTAGGTGTTCGTGTAGGGGTCCGCGATCTCGGTCGCGACGCAGACGTCGACTCCGCCGACCGCGTTCGACATCTCGATCACGCCGTTGAACTGCACGACCGCGCCGTAGTCGACCCGGACGCCCATGAGGTCCTCGACGACCCCCGCCACGCAGCCGAGGCTGACGTCGCTGCCCATCGCCTCGTTGATCTTGGTGTCGTACCGAGCGGGGATCGTCTCACCCGTGGCGGCGTTCACGCACTCCGGGATGTCGACGTACATGTCGCGGGGGAAGCTCACGACCGTCGCGTTGCTGTGGTCGGCCGAGACGTGCATCAGCATGTTGACGTCGTTGAGGACGCTCGTCTCCTCGTCGGGGTCGCCGTAGGCGTCGCCCTGGCCCTTCCGCGAGTCGCTGCCGACGACCAGGACGTTGAAGCCGCCCTCCAGTGCGCCGATCTCCGGGGCGCCTCCTGCCTCGACGCTGGAGCCGGCCGCGACCGGGTGAAGGTCGACCGAGGGCTGCACGGACTGGACGATCAGCGTCGCCGCGATCGCCACCACCGACACCGAGGCGACCACACCGACACCGCCCACGAGGGCGGCTCCCTTCACCAGGGTCCGCGCGAGGGTGTGCCGCTTCTGGCGGCCGTGCCGCACGAAGGGGCGCGGCGTGCGCGGAGTGTCGCGAGTCTGTGTCGAAGGGCCCGTGCGGCGCATCCGTCTCCCGGTGTCGAGGCGTCAGTGGTGCGGAGGTGAGGGCCGGGCGTCGATCCCGGGCGTCGCGCAATCCTATACAGAGGGCTGGCGCGTTCCGAAGGAGAGCGGGCAGGCCTCCGTCGTCGCGCGCCAGGACGGGCGTCGGAAGGCGCCGGCGGGAAGCGACGCGAAGAACGGGACTCCGTGGCGGAGGGCGTGGGATTCGAACCCACGAGACGTTTCCGCCCACCAGTTTTCAAGACTGGCTCCATCGGCCGCTCGGACAGCCCTCCCAGCCGCTCCCGCAGGAGCGACACCCGATAGTAACCGCCGAGCGCGCGGGACCGTGGTCAGCGCAGCGCCGAGAGCGCGACCGCCACGCCGTCCTGGTGGACCGAGGGGATCACGGCGGAGGCCACGGCCCGCACCTCGTCGGGCGCCTGGCCCATCGCGAGCCCTGCGCCCTCGGCGGCGGCCCAGGTGAGCATCTCGATGTCGTTGCGGCCGTCGCCCAGCGCGACCACGTCGCTCCGCTCGATGCCCAGCTCCTCGCGGACGACCTCGAGCGCGGTGGACTTGTTGACGCCGTGCGGGGCGATGTCGAGCCAGGCGGTCCAGCCGATCGCGTAGCTGACCTGGTGCAGGCCCATCTCCTCGACCAGAGAGGTGAACTCCTCGATCCCGGTCTCGGGCGAGATCACGACGACGCGGGTGCACAGCCGGCCGAGCAGCTCCTCGAAGGGGACGTGGGTCGTCTCGGCACCCATCACGGCACCGCCCGGGAACGCCTCGGTGTAGAAGAAGGCGCCGTCCGCGTCCTCGACGGCGTAGTGCGCGTCGGGGAGGGAGCGGCGGATGGTCTCGAGGACCTCCGTCGGGTCGAAGGTCTCGACCGTCTCGGGGACGTAGGCACCGGACGCGTCGCGGCGGAGCGTGACCGCTCCGTTGCAGCAGATCACGTACTCGGGCGAGATCCCGAGTTGCTCGACGACCGGCAGGGTGGAGGAGGGAGAGCGCCCGGTGGCGAGCATCACCTCGTCGCCCTGGGCGGCCACGCGGGTGATCGCGTCCGTCACCGCGCGGGTGATGGTGCCGTCCTCGTGCATGACGGTGCCGTCGATGTCGAGGGCGACGAGGCGGCGGCCGGAGGCGCGGGCCGCGCTCATGCGACGGGCTCGAGCACCTCGAGGCCGCCGAGGTGGGGCTGCAGCGCCTCGGGGACGAGCACCGAGCCGTCCGCCCGCTGGTGGGTCTCGAGGAGGGCGACGATCCAGCGGGTGGTCGCGAGCGTGCCGTTGAGGGTGGCGACCGGAGCCGTCCTCCCCGACTCGGTGCGGTAGCGGGTGTCGAGGCGGCGGGCCTGGAACGTGGTGCAGTTCGAGGTCGAGGTCAGCTCGCGGTAGGTCTCCTGCGTGGGGACCCACGCCTCCACGTCGAACTTGCGCGCCGCGCTCTGGCCGAGGTCGCCGGCCGCCGTGTCGATGACGCGGTAGTGCAGGCCGAGGCTCTGCAGGACGTCCTCCTGGTACGAGAGGAGGCGCGCGTGCTCCGCCTCGGCGTCCTCGGGGAGGGTGTAGACGAACATCTCGAGCTTGCTGAACTGGTGCACGCGGATGATGCCGCGGGTGTCCCGTCCGCCCGAGCCCGCCTCGCGGCGGTAGCAGGTGCTCCAGCCCGCGTAGCGCTTCGCGCCGCCGGAGAGGTCGAGGATCTCGTCGGCGTGGTAGCCGGCGAGGGCGACCTCGCTGGTGCCGGTGAGGTAGAGGTCGTCGTCGCGGAGGCGGTACACCTCGTCGTCGTGCTCGCCGAGGAAGCCGGTGCCGTCCATGATCTCGGGGCGCACGAGGGTGGGCGTGATCAGCGGAGTGAAGCCGGCGGCGAGCGCCTTCTCGAGGCCCAGGTTCATCAGGGCGATCTCGAGGCGGGCGACCAGGCCCTTGAGGAAGTAGAAGCGCGCGCCGCTGACCTTCGCGCCGCGCTGCATGTCGATGCCGTCCAGCAGCTCGCCGAGCTCGAGGTGGTCGCGCGGGGCGAAGTCGAAGACGGGGCGCTCGCCGACCGTCCTGACGAGCTCGAACGACTCCTCGCCGCCCGCGGGGACGCCCTCGATGATCGGGTTGGCGATGCGCTTCACCAGCACGGTGAAGGCGTCGTCGGCCTCGGACGCCTCCTGCTGTGCCTGCTTGGCGGCGGCGGCGAGGCGCTGGGCCTCGGCGACGAGCGCCGCCTTCTCGTCCTTCGGAGCCTTGGCGACGGTCTTGCCGAAGGCGTTCTGCTCGGCCCGGAGCCGCTCCGCCTCGGTGATCGCCGCACGGCGCACGCGGTCGGCCTCGAGCGCCTCGTCGACCAGCTCGACGGAGTCGCCGCGCGCCTCCTGCGAGCGCTTCAGGACGTCCGGGTTCTCGCGCAGAAGTACGGGATCAATCACCCCAGCAGTGTAGAGGAGGGCCGGGACGGGCCGCCGCCCGCGCGTACCCCCGGGGCCGGCTGAGCATCGGCCGCGAGGAGGCATCCGATCGCGCGGACGGCTGCGAATCTGAGTCATCCCCCGAGAACGTCCCCCCGCGTTCGACACCCCTGCTCCCCTGAAGGCTCTCCCATGCACGCCACCCCCCTCATCGACGCGACCCCCGGCGTCGTCCTCGAGCGCGACGGCTCCGTCGCCCGGATCACCCTCAACCGCCCCGACGCCCTCAACGCGATCGACCTCGGCACCGCGCGACTGCTGCTGAGCACCGTCGCCGACCTCGACGCCGACGCCGGCTGCTCCGTCATCGTGATCGCCGCGGCCGGCCGCGCGTTCTGCACGGGCGGCGACATCTCGGCGATCATGGGGTCCGAGCACCCGGACCACTATCTGCGCGACGTCGCGACCACGACCGCCCAGGTCATCCGCCTGCTCGAGGACAGCCGCGCCGTCGTCGTCTGCGCGATCGACGGCATGGTCGCGGGCGCCGGCATCGCCTTCGCTCTGGCCGCCGACATCGTGATCGCGACTCCCGCCGCACTCTTCCTCAGCGCGTACGGCGACGTCGGGCTCGTCCCGGACGTCGGAGTCACCGCCGCGCTCCCCCGCGTCGTCGGCCGCCGCCGCGCGCTGGACTTCGTGCTGTCCGGCCGCCCGGTCCGCGCGGCCGAGGCGCTGGAGTGGCAGCTCGTGACCGAGGTCGTGCCGCGCGCCGACCTCGCCGGTCGCGTCGACGAGCGCGTGCGCGCCCTGGCGGCGAAGCCGGCGCACGTCGCGTCCGCCGCCCGCCGCCTCCTGCGCACCGACCCGCTCGACCGCGCCGAGCGCATCGTCGAGGAGACGGACACCCTGGTCGAGTTCCTGGCGGTCCCCGCCACGCGCACGCTCCTGGACGCCGAGCACGAGCGCCAGGCCCGCCGCGCCGCCCGGGCGACCGCCTCGCTCTGACCCGGCGCGAGCGTCCTCGACGCCGCTCCGGCCCCGGGCCGGGCGGACGTCCGCCCGGCGGCCCACGGATCGGCCGGGCGTTCCCCTCCGATCTCGGCTACGGTGGTCCCCGCGAAGGGGAGTAGTTCCCACCGTCCGCCGAGCGGACGACGAGGCGCGTCGACATGCTGGTCCGGGACGATCCGGGCCCGGCGCTCCACCCCGGCTCCGGCCGGGGCGAACGAGACCTTCGGTCAGTCGACGCACGTCCTGACCGGTCCTCTCGCGCGGGTCGGCGGACCTGAGCCAGGAGATCGCATGGCGACCACCGCCCCCACCCCCAGTCCCGCCCAGGTGCGCCGCTGGCGCCGCTACCTCGCCGACGAGCTCGCCGAGGCCTCCGTGTACCGCGACCTGGCCGGCCGCCGCTCCGGCGAGGAGCGGGAGATCCTGCTCGCGCTCGCCGTGGCCGAGGGCCGCCACGAGGAGCACTGGCGGGAGCTGCTCGGCTCCGCGGCGGAGCCCGCGCCCCGCCCGGACCTCCGCACGCGCTTCCTCGGCTTCCTCACCCGCCGCTTCGGCTCCGTGTTCGTCCTCGCCCTGATCCAGCGCGCCGAGGCCCGCTCCCCCTACGCCGACGACGACGATGCCACCGAGGCGATGGCCGCCGACGAGCGGATCCACGGCGAGGTCGTCCGCGGGCTCGCCGAGCGCGGTCGCAACCGCCTCTCCGGCACGTTCCGCGCGGCGGTCTTCGGAGCGAACGACGGCCTGGTCTCGAACCTCGCCCTCGTGCTCGGAGTGGGAGCGAGCGGAGTCGGGACGGGCGTCGTCCTGTTCACGGGCATCGCGGGCCTGCTCGCCGGCGCCCTCTCGATGGGCGCGGGCGAGTTCGTCTCGGTGCGCTCGCAGCGCGAGCTGCTCTCGGCCTCCAGCCCGGACCTCGACGCGAACCGCATCGTCCCCGACCTGGACGTCGACGCGAACGAGCTCGCCCTGGTCTACCGCGCTCGCGGGATGACCCAGGAGCAGGCCGACGCGCGTGCCGCCTCCGTCTTCACGGGCCTGCGCGGCGGCGCCGTCACCTCCCCCATCACGCTGGGCGGTCCCGCAGGAGACCCCGACGTCGACGAGCACGAGTCGATCGGCACGGGCATGGGCGCGGCGCTGTCGAGCTTCTGCTTCTTCGCCTCGGGCGCGATCATCCCGGTGCTGCCCTACCTGCTCGGCCTGACGGGGCTCGCCGCGGTGGTCGTCGCCTGCGTGCTCGTGGGCATCGCCCTGCTCGCCACCGGCGCGGTCGTCGGGCTGCTCTCGGGCGCCCCGCCTCTGGCCCGGGCGCTGCGCCAGCTCGGGATCGGCTACGGCGCGGCCCTGGTGACCTACCTCCTCGGCCTGCTCTTCGGCGCGTCCGGAGTCTGAGCCTCGGCCTCGAGGAGCTGCGCGGACTCGCCCGGCTCCTCGGCGCGGGGCCGCACGACGACGCCGCGCCACCGCAGCGCGGCCACTCCGACCGCCAGCAGCAGCGACGCCGGCAGGCAGCCCAGCAGGGGGATGCAGGAGTAGTAGAGGAGCTGCCGCTGGATCCACGCGGGCGAGGGCACGTCGGAGTCGCCGTAGTAGGGCGGAGGCGGCGAGGAGTAGCCGGTGTAGAGGAGCGCGAGGCCGATCAGGGTCCCCGCGAGGCCGGCGAGCAGGAGCACGAGGAGCCACGGGTTCCGCAGCAGGGGCGCCTCGCGCACGGGCTCGGCGGGAGCAGCGGGAGCGGGGTCGGCGGCCGGCTCCGGCAGGGGCGCGGTCTCGGCGCCGAGGCGGTGCGACCGCCGGCCCTCGGCGGCTCCGGCGATGTCGGGCAGGGCCATGATGCGGCGCGGTCCGGGCACGGACGAGGAGCCGGGGCGGACCACGCGCGACTCCGGGAGCGCGGGACGAGCGGCGGACCCGGACGTGGCGGCGGGAGCGCCGGGGGCGGCACCCGAGCCGGGCCTCGCGAACGCCCGCTCGTCGCCTCTCAGACGCTCCACCGGTCCCGAGAACCCGCGCTGGAAGGCCGGGTCGTAGCGCGGGTCGACCCGTTCGTCGTCGTCAGTCATCGTCGCGACCCGTCATCGTCGTCCCCGGTCATCGTCGACCTCCGGCTCGTGGGAGAGGATCCCGCGCAGCCAGTCGCGGGCCTCGAGGAACACCTCGTCGTCGTAGCGTCGCACGGAGGTGACCGGGCGGCGGTCAGCGCGCGGATACGAGCCGAGGAAGATCACCTTCGGGCTGAAGCGCCGCAGCCCCATCAGCGCGTCGGCGACCCGCTCGTCCTGGACGTGCCCGTCGAGGTCGATGACGAACCGGTACCGGCCGAGGGCATCGCCGATCGGCCGCGACTGGATCATGCTCAGGTTCACCCCGCGGGTCGCGAACTGCTCGAGCATGTCGAGCAGGGCGCCCGGCTGGTCGGCCGGGAGCTCGGCGATCACGCTGGTCTTGTCGGCGCCGGTCGGCTCGGGCAGCGCGTGCGAGCGCGAGACGTGCACGAAGCGCGTGACGGCGTTCGGATTGTCGCCGATCCCCTCCGCCAGCACCGCGACGTCGTGGTGGGCGACGATCCCGGGAGGGGCGATGGCCGCGTCCGCGGGAGATCCGCCCAGCAGGTCGACGGTGGCCTGGACGTTGCTGGAGGCCGGCAGGTGCTCGTGGCTGGGGATCTCACGGTCGAGCCACACCCGGCACTGCCCGTAGGCGACGGGGTGCGCGGCGACGGTGCGCACCTCCTCGAGGCTCTTCCCCGGGCGGCCGACCAGGATGAACGACACCGGCACCAGGTACTCGCCGACGATGCGCAGCCCCGGGATCCGCGCCAGTGCGTCCTGCGCGGCCGTCACTCCGCCCTCGACCGAGTTCTCGATCGCGATCACCGCGCCGTCGCTGCGGCCGGTGACCAGATCGCTCAGCGCCTCCCCCACGTTCGCGACGCTGCGCCACAGCTGTCCGCGCGCCTCCGGGACCTGCGCGAGGGCCGCCTCCGTGAACGTGCCGCTGGGCCCGAGATAGCTGTAGGCACGGGTCTCGGGGGCGCTGTCGGGCATGGCGCAAGCCTAGCCAGCCGCGGTACCCCTGGAGGGGGCCGGACTGCCACTATGGACCGCATGACCGATCGCGCAGGGAAGCCGGCACAGGCCTCCGATCTCATCGACGTCGAGGCCCTCGTGAGGGCGTACTACGAGAAGAAGCCGGACGTCTCCGACCCGGCTCAGAAGGTGGTGTTCGGCACCTCGGGCCACCGCGGATCCTCGTTCGACACGGCCTTCAACGAGGACCACATCGCCGCCGTCACCCAGGCGATCGTCGAGTACCGGACCGAGCAGGGCATCACCGGCCCGCTGTTCATCGGCGCCGACACGCACGGGCTCTCCCGCCCGGCCCTCACCACCGCCCTCGAGGTCCTGGTGGGCAACCAGGTCCGCGTGCTCGTGGACGAGTTCGACGACTTCGTGCCGACCCCGGCGCTCAGCCACGCGATCCTCCGCTACAACAACGACCCCGCGCACACCGACCGGGCCGACGGCATCGTGGTCACCCCCTCGCACAACCCGCCCCGCGACGGCGGCTTCAAGTACAACCCGCCGCACGGCGGCCCCGCCGACTCCGACGCGACGACCTGGATCGCCGACCGGGCCAATGAGCTCATCGCCGACGGCAACCGCGGCGTGACCTCGGCCGAGCCCTCCGCGGTCGAGACCTACGACTACCGCACGCACTACGTCGCGGACCTGGCGAACATCATCGACCTCGACGCGATCCGGAAGGCCGGCGTGCGGATCGGGGCCGACCCCCTCGGCGGCGCCTCCGTGCACTACTGGCAGCTGATCGCCGAGATGCACGGCCTCGACCTGACCGTGGTGAACGGGGAGGTCGACCCGGCCTGGGGCTTCATGACCCTCGACTGGGACGGCAAGATCCGGATGGACCCGTCCTCCCCCAGCGCGATGGCCTCGGTGGTCGCGCGCGCCGGCGACTTCGACATCCTCACCGGCAACGACGCCGACGCGGACCGGCACGGCATCGTCACCCCCGACGGCGGGCTGATGAACCCCAACCACTACCTGGCCGTCGCGATCGACTACCTCTACCGCCACCGCACCGGCTGGCGCGAGGACGCGGCGATCGGCAAGACGCTGGTCTCCTCCTCGATCATCGACCGGGTCGCGGAGTCGCTGGGCCGGCGCCTCTGGGAGGTCCCGGTGGGCTTCAAGTGGTTCGTCCCCGGGCTGGTCGACGGCTCGGTCGGCTTCGGCGGCGAGGAGTCCGCGGGCGCCTCGTTCCTCCGCTTCGACGGCACCGTCTGGACCACCGACAAGGACGGCATCCTCCTCGCGCTGCTCGCCTCCGAGATCGTGGCGGTCACCGGGAAGAGCCCGTCGGCGCTCTACCGCGAGCTGACCGAGCGCTTCGGCGACCCGGTCTACGAGCGCGTGGACGCGGTGGCGACGAAGGCGCAGAAGGCGGCCCTCGGCAAGCTGGACGGCGACGCGATCGCGGCGACGACCCTCGCCGGGTCCGAGATCACCGCGAAGCTCTCGAAGGCGCCCGGCAACGGCGCGGCCGTCGGAGGCGTCAAGGTCGTCACCGAGGACGCCTGGTTCGCCGCGCGCCCCTCCGGCACCGAGGACGTCTACAAGATCTACGCCGAGAGCTTCCGCGGCCTCGACCACCTGCACGAGGTCCAGGCCGAGGCGCGCACGATCGTGGACGCGGCGCTGAACTCCTAGGCGCTGCGCTCAGTCGCCCGAGAAGGCTCGTTCCCGACCAGGAGAACGAGCCTTCTCGGGCGACTCAGCGGCGGTGAGGAGGGGGCCGGCTACCAGCGCGGGTGGACGGTGGGGCGGAAGTGGGTGTCGTAGAGGGCGTTCACGGCCTCCATGAAGGCGGGGCCGAGGGGCGCGGCGGAGGCGGCGGCCGCGTTGGCGCGGGCCTGCTCGGGCGAGCGGGCGCCGGGGATCACCGAGGTGACGCCCTCCTGCTGGATGATCCAGGCGAGCGCGGCCGCCGCGGGGGCGAGGCCGTGGTCGTCGGCGAGGCGGGAGAACTCCTGCGCGGCCTCCACGCCGGTCGCGAAGTCGACGCCCGAGAAGGTCTCGCCGACGTCGAAGGCGGAGCCGTCGCGGTTGTAGCTGCGGTGGTCCTCCGGCGCGAACACGGTCTCGGTCGTGTAGCGGCCGCTGAGCAGGCCCGAGGCGAGCGGGACGCGCGCGAGGATGCCGACGCCGGCCTCGCGGGCGGCGGGCAGCACCTCGTCGAGCGGCTTGAGGCGGAACGCGTTCAGGATGATCTGGACGCTCGCGACGTTCGGGCGGGCGATGGCGGTCAGCGCCTCCTCCGTGCGCTCGACCGAGACGCCGTAGGCGGCGATCGCGCCCTCGGCGACGAGGGTGTCGAGGGCGTCGTAGACGGCGTCGTCGGAGTAGACGGAGGTGGGCGGGCAGTGCAGCTGCACCAGATCGAGGGTGTCGACGCCGAGGTTGGCGCGCGAGCGGTCGGTCCAGGCGCGGAAGTTGTCGAGCACGTAGTTGGCGGGAATCTGCTCCGCGCGACGGCCCATCTTGGTGGCGACGAAGACCTGCGCGTCGGGGTGCGCCGCGCGGTAGGCGCCGATCGTCCGCTCGCTGCGGCCGTCGCCGTAGACGTCGGCGGTGTCGAAGAGGGTCACCCCCGACTCCACCGCTGCGTCGAGCACGGCGAGGGCGTCGGTCTCGGCGACGTCCCCCCAGTCGGCACCGAGCTGCCAGGTTCCGAGGCCGACGACGGAGACGGGGGCGCCGGTGCGTCCGAGGATTCGAGTTTCCATGCCCCCACCGTAGGTGCGGCCGAGCCCGCGGCGGACCCCCTTGCGCGTGCTCTAACGTCGAGGGCATGCCCCTCCTCGTGCTCGGAAGCGCCAACCTCGACCACGTCCACCGGGTCGCCCGCATCCCCGCTCCCGGAGAGACGGTGCTCGCCCTCGACGCGAGCACCTTCCCGGGCGGCAAGGGACTCAACCAGGCCGTCGCGGCCGCACGGACCGAGCCCGGCACCGTCTTCGTCACGAGCCTCGGACGCGACTCGGCGGGAGACCGGCTCGCCGCGGTCCTCGGCGAGGAGCCGCTGGAGCTGCGCGCCCGCCGCGGCGACGTCCGCACCGGCACCGCGCAGATCACCGTGGACGAGCGCGGGGAGAACGCGATCGTCGTCGACTCCGGAGCGAACGCCGCCCTGGTCGGGCTGACCGGAGAGGAGTCGGCCCTGGTGGCGGCGGCCGACGCCCTGCTCATGCAGCTCGAGATCCCGACGGCGACGGTGACGGAGGCGGCCCGCGCCGCGCGCGCCGGCGGCACGGTGTCGATCCTGAACGCCGCCCCGATCGGCCCGCTGCCGGAGGAGCTGCTGGCGGTGCTCGACGTGCTGATCGTCAACGAGCACGAGGCCCGCGAGCTCGCCGCCGATCGCGGCATCACCGCCACCGACGACGACGCGCTCGCCGCCGCCCTCACCGCGCTGGTGCCGCTCGTGCTGGTCACCCTCGGCTCCGACGGCGTCGTCGTGGCGGTCCGCGACCGCGAGCCGGTGCGCACCCCGGCCTTCCGGGTGGAGGCCGTGGACACCACCGGCGCCGGGGACACCTTCTGCGGCGCCTTCTCGGCCCGGCTCGCCGCCACGGGAGCACGGCTCGACGATCCGGAGCAGCTGGTCGCCCTCTCCCGCTGGGCGAGCGCGGCCGCGGCGATCTCGGTCACCCGCGCCGGAGCGGCGGTGTCCGCGCCGACGGCGGCCGAGACGGACGCGTTCCTCGCCGAGCGCGCTTGAGGGGGAAGCTCCTCAGGGAGGACGGAGCGGACACCGACCCCGGGCGGCCCGGAGCACCGTCGCTCCGGTCGGCACGGTGCACTCCGGAGGAGGGAAGCTGGGACCGCTCGGCCCGGCTCCGCTCCTCGCGGCGGGGCGTCCAGTCCTGCGGACAGCCGCGCCCGCTCCCCGATCCGGCTAGTCGATCGCGGCGACCCGGACGGTCACCCGCGGCCGCAGCTCCGGATGCACCCGGACGCACCACTCGCGCACCGCGGCTCCGATCGCGCGCGCCACGTCCGGCGCGGACGCCTCCGCGGTCACGCAGAGGTCGACGGCCACGGACACCTCGTCCCCCGCGACGCGGACCAGGACCGGATCGGCGAACGTGCCGCCGCTCGCGGTGCCCAGCGGCTCGACCACGATCCCGGTCGCGCTCAGCGCCGTCGCCGCATGCGCGAGCACGTCGCGCACCTCGGGCCTGGCCGGCATCAGGGTCGCGACGCCGTCCAGGGCGCGCAGCCCCGCAGCGAGCGCGGACACCGGATCGACCGGGGCCGCCGCCTCGAGGCCGCTCACGACTCCTCCGTCCCGGGGACGTAGACGTCCTCCACGCGGACGTCGATCCTCGACACCCGCAGCTCGGTCTGGGTCAGCAGCCGCGAGTGCACGCGCTCGCGCACCTGCTGGGCCGCCTCGGCGATCGGCACCCCCCAGAAGACCGAGATCGTCAGCTCCACCACGACCTCCGCGCCCGGCTCGGCGATGTCGCCGACCAGGCGGCAGCGGCCGACCAGCACGCCGGCGACGCTGTCGCCCGCCTCGCGCACGAGTCCGCGGACCGCTCCCTCGGTGATCGTGAGCGCCACGTCGGGCTGGACGCTCGCCAGCGGGATGTCGCGTCCGGCCCGCGACTCGCGGCGCACCTGGGTGAGGATCGAGCCGAACCAGCTCTCCTCCGGCGCGGGCAGGCGTGCGGCGTCGTCGTCGATGAGCGCGCCGGAGAGGGCGCGCACGCGCTCGAGGGCGCGCAGAGTGCGCCGGTGCTCCGGCGACTCCTCGATGGCGGGGTCGTACGGAGTGCGCCCGCGGTCGAGGTAGTCACTCAGCTCGTCGATGCCGATGCCGTCGCCCTCCTGCTCCGTAGCGTCCGCCTCCTGCTCGAGCGCGGGCGGCAGCACGACGTCGTGCTCCCCCGCGCGCTTCGGCCCGTCGCCGGGACCCTGGTCCGCGTTCATCGCGTCTGCTCCCTCATCGCCAGTCCTCCATCGCCACGACCAGCGACTCGCGCGCTCGGGCCAGCTTGCCCCGCACGGCGGTCACCGTGAGACCGAGGTGATCGGCGATCTCGTTGTACGACTCCCCGCCGACCTCGCGCAGCACCCAGCACTGCCGCTGCGACTCCGGCAGCTCGGACAGGGCGTGCGCGAGAGCCCGCATGGCGTCGCTCTGCTCGGCGGCCTCGAACGGGCCGGGCTCTCGGGCCGGGGGATGCTCCACGGCGTCGACGTCGTCGGTCGGGCGGCGCTGGCGCAGCAGGTCGACGCTGGAGCGGCTGACGATCCGCATCATCCAGCTGCGCACGCTCGCCGGCTCCTTGAGCTGCGGGAGCTGCGCCCAGACCGTGATCAGCGCGTTCTGCACGGCGTCGGAGGCGTCGGCCTGCGAGCCGGTGAGGCGCCAGGCGTAGGCGCGGAGGATCGACTGGTGCCGCTTGACGAGCACCTCGAAGGCGCGCACGTCGCCCTCGGCGGAGCGCTCGGCGAGCAGCGCGTCGCTCGCCGCTTCCAGTCCGGGCACGGCGCCTCCTCCCTCTCCGCTCACGCGGCCTCGGGCCGCCTCTCAGGTGACGCTCAGGAAAAAGTCCACCGAGCACCGTGACGAACGCCGTCCGGGCTCCGTCTCACTCATGAAAGCACAGCCCGACCGGATTTCCGCCGGGCCTTCGACCCCGGTCTGCTCAGCAACGGCAGCCGATGAGACGTCCAGGAGACCTCATGAGCGACACCACGCGCACCCCCTCCACCACCCGCGTCGACAAGACCTCCGTCGACACGGTCACGAGCCTCGGCGGCTCCCGGACCTCCGGCACCGCCCAGGGCACCACGGTCATCGACGACAGCGTCGTGGCCAAGGTCGCCGGCATCGCGGCCCGCCAGGTACCCGGCGTCTTCGCCCTCGGCAACAACGCCGCCCGTGCCTTCGGCGCGATCCGCCAGGCCGTCGGCGGTGCCGACCACGCCCAGGGCGTGAGCGTCGAGGTCGGCGAGACCCAGGTCGCGGCCGACGTGACCATCGTCGTCGAGTACCCCGTGCCGATGCAGAAGGTCGCCGACTCCGTCCGCGCCGCCGTCTCCGAGGCCATCACCGAGCTGGTCGGCATGGCCGTCTCCGAGATCAACGTCGCCGTCGTCGACGTGCACATCCCCGGCGACGACAAGGACGACGAGGCCACCGAGAGCCGCGTCCGATGAGCGACTTCCAGCGCCCCGCGCCCACCGCCCCCGGCGGCCGCAGCACCGTCCTCGGTGTCGTGGTCGGCGCGATCCTCGCCTTCGCGGCCCTGATGTTCGGCTTCTGGGGCTTCGTCCTCACCGCCCTCTTCATGGCCCTCGGCGTCGTGATCGCCCGCATCGCCGACGGCACCCTCGACGTGCGCAGCCTCGTGGACGTGTTCCGCGGCCGCACCACCTCCCGCTAGGAGCCCACTGTGACCGCTCTCGACACGCGTCCCGCATCGCCGGTGGCGGGCACCGTCACCATCAGCGTCCGCTCCATCGAGCGCGCCGCCGTGGCGATCGTCCACGAGGAGCTGGGCGTGGAGGTCTCCGCGATCCGCGTCCGCCTCTCCGACGACCGGGGCGGCCTCGCCCTCGCGGTGATCGCGCCGGTCGTCGTCGAGCCGGGCTCCGCCCCGGCCGGCGGCTCCCTGCTCGAGCGCCTGCACGGCGACCGCACCCGCATCGCCTCCCGCATGGAGGCGCTGACCGGGCGCACCGTCAGCCGGATCGACATCCGGGTCACGGGCACCCGCACCCGAAGCACGAGGAGAGTCGCATGAGCCCCGCACCGTCGGCGCCCGACACCCGCTACAGCCGCTACCTCCGTCGCGAGACCCACAAGTCCCGCTCCGCCGCGCAGATCGTCGTCCTGGTGCTCATCGCCCTGGTCGCGGCCTACGTCGGCACGGAGGCGGTGCTCGCGATCCTCGGCGCCGCGCCCCTGCTCGCCGCACCGTCCGCCCTGCTGGGCGCGATCGTCGGAGTCGCGTCGCTGGCGAACCCCGCCCTCATCGGCGTGGCCGTCGGCGCGGGCGTCCTCGCTCTGGTCCTTCTGGTGCTCGCACTGGCGCCCGGGGCCCGGGCCCGCCACACCGTGGACGACGACCGCCTCGCCGTGGTCGTGGACGACGGCGTGATCGCCTCCTCCCTGGCTCGGGCAGCCCGCACGGCCGCCCACTCCCGCCGCGAGGACACCCGCGCCTCGCTCGGCCGGCGCACCGCACTGGTCGAGGTGACCCCCGCCTCCGGCATCGCGGTCGACCGCGACGCCGTGCAGAGCGCCGTCGACGAGGAGCTCGCCCGCATCGGCGCGAAGCCCGCCCCGCGCTCCACCGTCCGCGTCTCGACCTCCGGGAGGATCTGATGACCACGAGCAACCGCTTCGTCAACCGGCTCGTCCTGCTCGTCGTGGGCCTCGTGCTCGCGCTGGTCAGCGCCGGAGCCGTCCTGATCGCCGTCTCGCAGCCGGTCCGCGACTCCGTCCTCTCCTTCGCCGACGGCGAGGGCGCGGCCCTGGTCTCGCGCCTCTCCCCCGAGGAGGGCACCGCTTGGAGCGATGCCGCCGTCCTGTGGCCGCTCTACGCCGTCGTCGGGATCTGCCTCCTCGGCATCGTCCTCGCGCTGGTGATGGCCTTCGCCCACGGTCACGGCCGCACCGGCACCGTCCTCCGCGACGAGGCCGAGGGCACGCCCGCCGGAGGGATCGAGATCGCGACCGGCTTCGCGGAGGACGTCCTCGAGACGGCTCTCGCCGGGCGGACGGAGCTCCTCGACGTCACGGTCGCGGCCTACCGCCACGGCTCCGAGACCGCGCTGAAGGTGCGCGTCCTCCCCCGCGGCGGGGTCTCGCCCCGCACCGTGGTCGACGCCGTGCACCAGGAGGTCGACGCTCTCGACACTCTCCTCGGCGCCCGCCTGCCGGTCCTGCTCGAGGTCGCCTCGAGCGCCCGGGCCGGCTTCTCCAAGGAGGACCGGGTCGCCTGACCCCGGTCCCGCAGCTTCCCCGGCGCCCGCCGGCGGATGGTCACACCGAACAGAAGGAGCCCCTCATGGGTGCAGACGACAAGATCCGCAACGCAGCCGAGAACCTGGTCGGCAAGGCCAAGGAGGCCGTCGGCAAGCTGACGGACAACGAGCGCCTCGAGGCCGAGGGACAGGCCGACCAGACCAAGGCCCACACCAAGAAGGTCGGCGAGGACGTCAAGGACGTCTTCAAGAAGTGATCTGACCGGAACCTCGACGGGGCCGTCACCGCATCAGCGGTGGCGGCCCCGTCGTCGTGCGTGGAGCGGGTGCGTCGAGCGTCAGACGCCCCAGAACATGATCCGGCCGGCGGAGGCCGCGTCGATGCTCTGGTCGTGGTTGTCGGCGGTGTGCGAGGAGTAGAGGATCCTGTCGCCGTCGACGCTGGTCACGACGCCCGTGTGGTCCCAGTCGCCCGAGCCGTCCCAGTCGAACTGGACGATGTCGCCCGGCTTCACCCGGCTCCGCTCGGAGTCGGGGATGGCGGTCGCGCGCTCGGGGTGCGCGGCGAGGTAGGCGTTGAACGCTGTCGACGACGCCCAGGCGGAGCTGTAGCCGCCGGAGGAGGAGTAGCTCCACTCGCCGTCCATCTCCCAGCCGCGGGCGATCAGCGACTGCGAGGTGAAATTGACGCAGTCGTTGCCCGAGATCACGCCGTACTGGGCCGAGTTGTAGTCGTTCCAGTAGGTGGAGAGGTAGTCGAGCTGCGAGGCCAGGCGGCTCGCGTCCAGCGCGGCCTGGGCCTTCGCGGCCTCGATCGCCGGGTCGGGCGTGTAGGCGAAGGTGATCGCCGAGGCGACGACCTTCGTGCTGGCGAGCACGCCGGTCGCGGCGGGGCTGGGAGTGGCGGTCGCGGTCGGGGCGGCGAGGTCGGTCGAGGCCTCGGCCGTCGTGCCCTCCGCGGCGCCCGACGTGTCGACGGCCGGCTGCACCGCGTCGGCCGGGGTCCCGTCGACGGTGACCGCCGCGGCGGAGTCGGTGACCGCGTCGAACGTGATGGCCTGACCGTCGGCGTCGAAGAAGGCGACCGGGACCTCGCCCGCTGCCTCGCCGTCGGCCGGAGGGGCGGTGACCGTGATCTGGTCGGGGTTGTCGACCGCGACGCTGCCCTCGGCCTCGCCGAAGCGGACGGTGGCGACCGAGTCCAGGTTCGATCCCTCGAGCGTCACGCTCGTGCCGCCGGCGACGGTGCCGGAGGTGGTGGAGACGGAGCTGAGGACGACCCGGGCGGAGGCGGTGGTCGCGGGGAGCACGGCGACGCTGGTCGAGGTCGGAGCAGCGGACGGCGTCGCGGTGGCCGACTCGGCCGAGGAGCCGGTGCCGACGGTGAGGCTCAGGCTCGACGCGACGGCCACGACGACGAGCCCGCCGGAGACGGCGAGCGCCAGCGTCCGCGGGGACGGGCGGAAGAAGGAGGCCCCGCGGCGGGCGGGCGCGGTGCGGAGCCGGTGCCCCTCCGCTTCGCGGCGGTCGCGGCGGGACGAGAACGATCCCTCCGGGGCGGGGTGCACCG
>NZ_PSTO01000018.1:0-74266 GCF_002930975.1 Rathayibacter sp. AY1A3
CGCCTCCCCCCGGCCCCCGCGCGCACCGCGGCAGCTCGGCGCCAAGCTCGGCGTCTGGGTCCTCCTGCTGATCGGCGCCGCCTTCGCGGGCCTGCCGATCATCTGGATGGCCGCAAGCTCGTTCAAGTCGAACACCGAGATCTTCGAGTACCCGCCGCGGCTGATCACCGACGCGTTCTCGTTCGATGCGTACTCGGGCATCCTCGGCGACCCGACCAAGGTGCGCTTCTTCATCAACAGCTACGTCGTGGCGATCGCCGTGGTCGTGCTGACGCTCGTGGTCGCGATCCTCGCCTCCTACGCGTTCAGCCGCTACGAGTTCCGCTTCAAGCGCCCGATCAACGTGATCATCGTCAGCGTCCAGGCGGTCCCGCCGATCACGCTGCTGATCCCGTTCTTCGGCCTGATGGTGGTGCTGCGCCTCTACAACACCTACCAGGGCCTGATCCTCACCTACCTGGTCTTCACCCTGCCGTACGCGATCATCATGCTGACCGGCTACTTCAACACCCTCCCCCGGGACCTCGACGAGGCGGCGCGGATGGACGGGGCCGGCCCGATGACCGTGCTGTGGCGGATCCTGGTGCCCATCGCGATCCCGGGCATCGTCTCGGTCGGCGTCTACACGTTCATGATCGCGTGGAACGAGTACCTGTTCGCGCTGACCCTCACGCGCACCGACGACATGCGCACCGTCCCCATCGGCATCCAGCTGCTGATGGGCCAGAACTCCTACGAGTGGAACGAGATGATGGCGATGAGCATCCTCGGATGCATCCCCGTCCTCCTCCTCTTCCTCTTCTTCCAGCGGTACTTCATCGGCGGCATGACCGCCGGGGCCGTCAAGAGCTGAGGCGCGCGACCGCGCGCCCGGAACCACCACAGAGAAGGACGATCACAGAATGCTTGTATCCGGAAAAGACCTCCTGGACGTCGCGAACGCCAACGGCTTCGCGGTCCCGGCCTTCAACGTCAGCGACTACGCGATGATGAACGGGCTGTTCGAGATCAGCGAGGAGAAGCAGTCCCCGCTCCTGATCGCCATCCACCCCGACGAGCTGAGCCACACCGGCGTCGACATCCTGCACGCGATCATCGCCCGCGCCCACCGCTCGAGCGTCCCCGTCACCATCCACCTCGACCACGGCGCGACCTACGAGCAGGTGCTGCTGGCGATCAAGTCCGGCTTCACCTCCGTGATGATCGACGGCTCGATGCTCCCCTACGACGAGAACGTCGCCGTCACCAAGCGCGTCGTCGACACCGCCCACGCGGTCGGCGTCTCGGTCGAGGGCGAGCTCGGCACGATCGGGAAGACCGACGACGAGGCCGAGGACGGAGCGGCGAGCATCATCTACACGGAGCCCGACGAGGCCGTCGACTTCGTCTCGTCGACCGGCGTGGACAGCCTCGCGATCGCGATCGGCACGAGCCACGGCCTCTACCCCGCCTCGATGAAGCCGGCGCTCAAGCTCGACCTGCTCGCCGAGATCAAGAAGCGCGTAGCTGTACCCCTCGTCCTCCACGGCGGCTCGAACAACCCCGACGCCGAGATCGCGGAATCGGTGAAGCGCGGAGTGAACAAGATCAACATCTCGAGCGACATCAAGGCGGCGTACCACAACCGCATGCGCGAGGTGCTGGCCGACCCGTCCGTCCGCGAGCCGAACACCATCCAGCCGCCGTCCATCGCGGCGATGAAGGAGACGGCCGCGCAGAAGATCGACCTGTTCGGCTCCGCCGGCAAGGCCTCGCTCTACTAGGCGCGGGAGACGTGGTGAACGCGAGGATCGTGCTCGGACTGGGCGGGACCGTCGACTACGAGATCGACTGGGACGACGCGGTCGTCCAGGCCCTCGTCGACGACTACCGGATCGCCCCGGACGAGCTCACGACGACGGCGCCGGTCGACACCGAGCGCGATCTCGTCGTCGCCCTCCTCGCGTTCCTCGCCGTCGGCGCGGGAGGGGAGAGATTCGCCTCCTCCTCCTGCGTCGTCGAGGAGTTCGCGCAGCGCTTCCCCCGCAGGATCACCCTCGGTGGGACGGGCGTCCGGGCCGGCTACGCACTCGCGGTGCACGGCCTCGTCGCGACCCAGCACCTGGTGAGCATCGACGACCACGTGCGCCGGCTGCTCCCCGTCGGCAACGACTACGTGCTCAGCGCGACGGCCGACAGCACCGACCCGCACCTGATCGTGCAGTTCCCCCGCGGCGCGCGGGTGCGGGTCGGCGATGCGGAGCTCGTCGCTCCGCACCCCAACCGGGTCATCGTCTCGAACGACCCGCCCAACCGCGAGCTGCTGCTGGCGGAGGAGCTCGGCACGGTCCTCGCGGACGCCCGCATCGTCCTCGTGTCCGGCTTCAACTCCATCCAGGACGAGGCGGTCCTCGACGACCGGCTCGCCACACTCCGCCGGCACCTCGACGCGCTGCCCCGCGGCGCGGTCGTGATCTACGAGGACGCGGGCTTCCACCTCCCCGAGCTCCAGGCACGAGCGCGGGCGGCGCTGCTCGATCGGGTCGACGTCCTCAGCATGAACGAGGACGAGCTCCAGGCGATGCTCGGCCGGCCGATCGACCTGCTCGACACCGTCGCGGTCGTCACCGCGCTCCGCGACGCCGCCGCGCAGCTCCCGGGACCGGTGCTGATCGTGCACACCCGGCACTGGTCGGCGGCCGTCGGCGGCCGGGCGCATCGGTACCGGGGGGCTCTGCGGGGCGCCGTCACGATGGCCAGTGCCCGCTACCTCCTCGGGGACGGCTTCACCGCCGCCGACTACGACCGCGTCGGCGGACTCCCTCCCCAGCCCGGCTCGCAAGCGGTGTGCGCAGCGGTGGAGTCGACGCTCGAGGCCTGCTGCGTCCCCGGGCTCGTCCTCGAGACGGACCGGCCGACGACGATCGGCCTCGGCGACACCTTCGCCGGCGGCTTCGTCTCCGCCCTCGCGCGCGACGAGTCCTGACGGCGGGCGAGGCCGGGCTCCGAGCCTCCGCAGGAACGCCGACGGCCCCGGACCCCGCTGCTGCGGGACCGGGGCCGAGGGCGTCGTCCGGGGAGGACTCAGCGGCGCTTGGACTGCGCGCGTCGCTCCTCGCGGTTGGCGGGGGCGTCCGAGCCGCCCGGCTTCTGGCCGAAGGCGCCGGTCGTCGGAGTCTCCTCCGCCTCGCCCTCGGGGAGCGCCTTGCGGGCCTCCTCGGCGCGGGCCTTCGCGGTGGCCGCCTGCTGCACCTGTCCGCGCTGGTTGCGGACCTCGACGCCGCCGGTGTCGCTCGGGGCCGAGTAGCTGAGCTTCTCGGCCGGAGCGACCGGCTGAGCGAGGCCCTTGGCCGCGACTCCGGCGACCTCGCCCTGCTTCTGGGTCACCTCGACCTCGAGGTTGAAGAGGAAGCCGACGGTCTCCTCGCGGATCTGCCCCATCATCTGCTGGAACAGGGCGAAGCCCTCGCGCTGGTACTCGACCAGCGGATCGCGCTGGGCCATCGCGCGCAGGCCGATGCCGTCCTTGAGGTAGTCCATCTCGTAGAGGTGGTCGCGCCAGCGGCGGTCGATCACCGAGAGCACGACGCGGCGCTCGAGCTCGCGCATGGCGGGAGAGCCCAGCTGCTCCTCGCGGTGCTGGTAGGCGAGCTGCGCGTCCGAGAGGATCTCGCGGCGCATGAACTCCTTGTTGATGCGGCCGCGGCTGCCCGCCTCCTGCACCACCTCGTCGATGGTGAGGCTGATCGGGTACAGCGTCTTCAGCTCGGTCCAGAGGGCGTCGAAGTCCCAGTCGTCGCCGTTGCCGTCGCCGGTGTGCACCTCGAGGATCTCGTCGATCACGTCGACGAGGAACTTCTGGGTGCGCTCGTGCAGGTCGTCGCCCTCGAGGATGTGGCGGCGGTCCGAGTAGATCGCCTCGCGCTGGCGGTTGAGGACGTCGTCGTACTTGAGGACGTTCTTGCGGATCTCGGCGTTGCGGGCCTCGACCTGCGACTGGGCGCTGCGGATGGCGCGCGAGACGACCTTCGACTCGATGGCGATGTCGTCCGGGACGTTGCCCCGGCCCATGAGCGCCTCGGCGGCGCCGGAGTTGAACAGGCGCATGAGGTCGTCGGTGAGCGAGAGGTAGAAGCGGCTCTCCCCCGGGTCGCCCTGGCGGCCCGAGCGTCCGCGGAGCTGGTTGTCGATGCGGCGCGACTCGTGGCGCTCGGTGCCGAGCACGTAGAGGCCGCCGGCGGCCTGGACCTTCTCGGCCTCCTCGCCCACCTTCTCCTTGACGGCGGCGAAGACCTCGTCCCACGCGGCCTCGTACTCCTCCGGGGTCTCGGAGGGGTTCAGGCCCTTGGCCGTCATCTCGGAGACCGCGAGGAACTCGGCGTTGCCGCCGAGCATGATGTCGGTGCCTCGACCGGCCATGTTGGTCGCGACGGTGACGGCGCCGAGGCGGCCGGCCTGGGCGACGATGGCCGCCTCCCGCGCGTGGTTCTTGGCGTTCAGGACCTCGTGGCGCACGCCCTTCTTGGCGAGCAGGCGCGAGAGGTACTCGCTCTTCTCGACGCTGGTCGTGCCGACGAGGACCGGCTGCCCGGCCGCGTGGCGCTCCGCGATGTCCTCGACGACCTGGGCGAATTTGACCTGCTCGTTCTTGTAGACGAGGTCGGCGTTGTCGATCCGCTGCATCTTGCGGTTCGTCGGGATCGGGACGACGCCGAGCTTGTAGGTCGACATGAACTCGGCGGCCTCGGTCTCGGCCGTTCCGGTCATGCCGGAGAGCTTCGCGTAGAGGCGGAAGTAGTTCTGCAGCGTGACGGTCGCCAGGGTCTGGTTCTCGGCCTTGACCTGCACGCCCTCCTTCGCCTCGATGGCCTGGTGGATGCCCTCGTTGTAGCGGCGTCCGGCCAGGATGCGGCCGGTGTGCTCGTCGACGATCAGGACCTCGCCGTTCAGCACGACGTAGTCCTTGTCCTTCTTGAACAGCGCGCGCGCCTTGATGGCGTTGTTGAGGAACGAGATCAGCGGGGTGTTCGCCGACTCGTAGAGGTTGTCGATGCCGAGGTAGTCCTCGACCTTCTCGATGCCGGGCTCGAGGACGCCGACGGTGCGCTTCTTCTCGTCGACCTCGAAGTCCTCGCCCTCGTCGAGGCGCTTGGCGAGGTTGGCGAACTCCGCGAACCAGCGGTTCGCCTCGCCCGAGGCCGGACCGGAGATGATCAGCGGCGTGCGTGCCTCGTCGATGAGGATCGAGTCGACCTCGTCGACGATGGCGTAGAAGTGGCCGCGCTGGACCATGTCCTGCGCCTGCCACGCCATGTTGTCGCGGAGGTAGTCGAAGCCGAACTCGTTGTTCGTGCCGTAGGTGATGTCGGCCGAGTACTGCTCACGGCGCTGCTCCGGGGTCTGGCCCGAGAGGATCACTCCGGTCGTCATGCCGAGGGCGCGGAACACGCGCCCCATCAGCTCGGACTGGTACGACGCGAGGAAGTCGTTGACCGTGACGATGTGCACGCCGCGGCTGGCGATCGCGTTGAGGTAGGCCGGGAGGGTCGCGACGAGCGTCTTGCCCTCTCCGGTCTTCATCTCGGCGATGTTGCCCAGGTGCAGGGCGGCACCGCCCATGAGCTGCACGTCGAAGTGGCGGAGGCCGAGCGTCCGGCGCGAGGCCTCGCGGACGGCGGCGAACGCCTCCGGCAGCAGGTCGTCGAGGGACTCGCCGTTCGAGTAGCGCTCGCGCAGCTCGACGGTCTCGTTCTTCAGCTCCTCGTCGCTGAGGTGCGTGAAGTCCTCTTCGAGGGCGTTGACGGCCTTCGCGTAGTTCTCGAGGCGGCGGATGACCCGCCCCTCCCCGACGCGAAGGACCTTTTCGAGGACAGAGGCCACGGGGTACTCCAAAAAAGTAGAAGACAGGAGTCGCGCGCCGGAGCGCGGACCGCGACCAGCCTAGCCGGGGCGGGCGGCGAGCGGTCGGGGCGACGCGTCCGCCCTGGGCGGACTCCCTGCCTGGGCACGGGGAGGGCCCCGGAGCGGATGCTCCGGGGCCCGGGGTCGGATCTCAGCCGGCGGCCTGCTCGGCGAGCTCGTCGGCCTCGTCGCCGAGGCCGATGACGCCGTAGTCCCAGCCCTTGCGGCGGTAGACCACGCTCGGGCGGTTCGTGTCGGAGTCGATGAAGAGGTAGAAGTCGTGTCCGACCAGCTCCATGTAGTCGACGGCGTCGTCGACGGTCATCGAGACGGAGGCGAAGACCTTCTTGCGGATGACGACGGGGCAGTACGGCTCCTCGACCTCGTCCTCCATCGGCTCCGGCGCCTCCTGCACGGGGATGACGCCCGTGCTCAGCTGCTCCAGCACCGCCGCGTCGGCCGGCTGGATGGCGACGACGCTGAAGTCGTCGGCGGCCGCGTCGCGGAGCGAGGTCGGCCGATGCTGGCCCCGATGGACCTTCTTCCGGTCCTTGGCGCGTCTCACCCGTTCGAGCAGCCGGCCGATGGCGACGTCGAACGCCGCGTACTTGTCGGCTCCGCTCGCCTCGGCCCGGACCACGGGCCCCTTGCCGATCAGCGTCAGCTCCACGCGGTCGCCGCCGGCCGAGCCCTTGCCCTCGGCGTGCCTGCTCGCCTTGATCTCGAGTGCGAGAGCACGATCGGCGAGGTGCGCCACCTTGTCCGACTTCTCCGTCGCGTACGCGCGGAAGCGATCGGTGATGTCGATGTTGCGTCCTGTGATGTCGATGTCCATGACAACCTCCCAGTCGAGTACGGCGTGCCGCCTTTCTCCGGGGCGGACCGTTCACGCCGTGCCCCCACCGTAGACCCCGGCCACCGGATCGTCACCGATAGTTCGTCCGGATTCTGCTGCTACGTTCCCTCCTCGTTGCGCGGTGCCGGCCAGGGCCGCCGCGGCCCGGACCGTCCCGCCGGCGGCACGCACGGCGCGCCGGAGCTCGAGCAGGGTCGCGCCGGAGGTGACCACGTCGTCGACGAGGACCACCGGCGGCCACGACGAGAGCGGACGGCGGGCGCGGAACGCCCCGTCGAGGTTGCCGCGCCGCTCGACGCGGCCGAGCCCGACCTGGTCGCGGACCATCCGCGACCGCCGGAGAGGACGCGCCGCCCGCCCTCCCGCCGCGGCGACCAGCTGCGCGACGGGATCGGCGCCCCGCCGCACGCGGCCGAGCCAGGAGCCGGGCGGGACGACCAGGATCGCGGGGCTGCCGGCGAGCGCCGCGCCGAGGGCCGGACGCAGCAGCGCGCCGAGCGGGGCGAGGCAGGCCGTGCGGCCCTCCTCCTTCAGCGCGACGACGAGGCGGCGCACCGTGCCCTCGTACGGGGCACCGGTGACGACGAGGAGCGGATCGTCCGGCGGCCCGACGACGCGGGTCAGCAGGCAGGCCGAGGCGGCCGCGTCGGCCGAGCAGTCCGGACAGGGCGCCCGGCTCGTCGGCTCTCCGCAGGCGGGGCACTCCAGCGGGAGGAGGACGGCGAGTGCGTCGAGCAGGTGATCGGAGAGCATGCCTCCACGTTCGCCGTCCGGGCCGCGGCGCGGGGGGTGGATCCGTCGGATCGGGACGATCCGCCTGCCCGACGCGCCTGGGGAGGAGCATCCGGAGCGCTCCGTCGTCGACAGGGCTCGTCGCCGCCGACAGGACCGGTCAGGACCCCATGCCGGTCTGCGCCGCGAGCAGCCGGATGTCCGTCGCGGTCGTCTGCCAGGCCGAGCCCCGCTGCTGCCGGAGCTCCCCGCCCTCGGCGAGGATCCGGACCTGGGTCGAGGTGTTGCCCGCGGCGATCTGGACCGTGCCCGTCGTCGTGCCGAGCGCCGTGGCGCCTCCGCCGAGCAGGTTCATCGTGACGGCGTCCTCTCCCGTCGAGCCGCGGACGACCGAGACCACGTCGAGCTCGTCCGTCCAGGCCGCGGCGACCGCGGTCCCCAGGGTCGAGCGGAGGACGACCGGCTCGCCGACCGCCACCGGGTCACCGTCCCGTGAGCGGGTGATGCCGGCCACCAGCACCGTCGCCTGCTGCCCGTCCTGGGCGAGCGCCAGCATCCGGGTGCCGTCGCGCGACACGGCGATCGAGGCGAGCGACTCGACCTCGCTCCAGGCCGTCGCGACCTGCATCGAGCGCGAGCCGTCCGCGGAGTACGCCACCAGCTGCCCGGGCGAGGCCGACGGCACCGACCAGACGTACCCGAGCGGATCGATGGACGGCGCGACGAGGCCCGACCGCGCGTCGAGGAGGACGTCGGCACCGTCGGGCTCCACGAGGCTCACGCCCGCGGCGGTGAGCACGGCGGCCGATGCGTCCGAGTCGGCCCCGCGCTGCTCGCCGAGGACCGCGGCCCGCGGCTGCAGCGCCTCGATCCGATCCGAGATCCCGAGGCCGGCCAGCCCGGAGGAGCCGAGGAATCCGAAAGCGTCGTCGGTCAGCACGAGCGGCCGGGTGTCGACGCGGGGCGAGGTCGGCAGGCCGGTGACCTCGGAGGGGACGTCGATCGGGTTCTGCTCGACCGAGAGCGCGACTCCGGTGACGTTCGAGACGTTCGCGAGGCTCCGGTTCAGCTGCAGGGCCATCAGCCGCCACTGCGCCGGATCGGCCTCGAGAGCGGCCGGGTTCAGGTCGACCACGGCGCGCTGCGACTCGACCGGGACGGTCTCGGCCGCCAGCGTCGTCCCGGTCGGGAAGGCCGACACGACGGCGGCGGAGTCCCGCAGCCACGGCGTGGGGCCGCGCAGCAGCTCGGTGACGATCGTGGTGCTGGTGGAGCTGTCGGCGCGCGAGGCGAACCAGCGCAGGTCCGGCACGAGGTACTGGTATCCGGGGTCGAAGAAGTAGAGCGCGTGCGTCGAGAAGACCTGCTCGAAGGTGGTGCGGTCGATCACCACGCCGCTCGGCGGCGCGCTGATGCGCCACTCGCCGTTCTCCTGGACGAAGCCGTAGTCGAGGGTCAGGCCGGCCGTGGTGGCGACGTCGGTGTAGACGCCGGTCGCGTCGACCTCGGCGACGGGCGTGATCGTCAGCGAGAGCGTGGATCCCGACTGCGGCGAGGCGGAGCGCTGGCCCTCGTCGACCGTCACGTGCTCGCCCGGCGTCCAGTCGGCTCCGGTGGAGAGGAACTCGCGGGCGATCTTGTAGTTGTTCTGCGGGCTCGACGCGGCGTCGATGAAGCCGGTCAGGATGTCGCGCTGCGACGCACCGACGGCGGGTCCCGACGGGAGGAAGTCGTACTGGAGGTCCTGCGGCGCGGTGTCGGGCCGTCCGACTCCGACGTCGCCGTCCCGCGGGATGCCGGCGCACCCGGCCAGCCCGAGCGCGAGCAGCGCGGCGGCCGCGGCGGCGCGGAGGACGCCGCGCCTCACGGGAGCACCCCCGCGGCCCCGACCGGAGGAGCCTGCAGCGGAGGGAGGACGATCGGGCCGCTGTAGGCCTGCTCGCCCGCGTCGACCGGGGGCAGCGGGAGCGGCGAGGCCTCGATCCGCTCGCCGCGGTGCCGGGGCACGGTCAGGCGGAAGCAGGCGCCGCGATCGGGCACGGACCAGACCTGCAGCCAGCCGTGGTGCAGGGCGGTGTCCTCCTGCGCGATGGAGAGGCCGAGGCCGGTGCCGCCGAGCGTGCGGCGGCGGGACGGGTCGGCGCGCCAGAAGCGGTCGAAGACGCGCACCACCTCCTCGCTGCTCATGCCGTGCCCGTAGTCGCGCACCGCGAGGGCGACCGCGCTGGCGTTGCTGTCGACGGTGACGACGACCTCGCGGCCGTCGCCGTGCTCGATCGCGTTGCCCAGCAGGTTGCGGACGATCCGGCGGATGCGGCGCGGATCGAGGTCGGCGTCGAAGTAGCCGCCCGGGGCGGAGAGAGTGAGCCGGGAGCCGTTCGCCTCCGCGATCCCGCGCATCGCCTCGATCTCGTCGCCGGCCAGCTTCACCAGGTTGACCGGCTCGAGCTCGAGCTCGGCCGATCCCGCGTCGTGGCGGGAGATCTCGAGCAGGTCGGCGAGGAGGCTCTCGAAGCGGTCGATCTGGCTGTGCAGCAGCTCGACCGTGCGCTCGGCGACCGGGGCGAAGTCCTCGCGCTGGTCGTACAGCACGTCCCCGGCCAGCTTCATCGTCGTCAGCGGCGTCCGGAGCTCGTGCGAGACGTCCGAGACGAAGCGCTGCTGGACCTGGCTGAGCGTCGCGAGCTCGCTGATCCGGTCCTGCAGGCTGTCGGCCATGCCGTTGAAGGACCGGGCGAGGGTCGCGATCACGTCCTGGCCCCGCTCGGGGATTCGCACGTCGAAGTCGCCGGCGGCGAGGCGCTGGCTCGTCTCGGCCGCGACCCGGACCGGGGCGACGACGATCCGCACGACGACCCAGCTGACCGCTCCGATCAGCAGGATGAGCAGGATCCCCGCCACGTTGAGCACCTGCTGCACGAACTGGAGCGTGCGCTCCGCGTCCGCGAGGGAGTAGCCGATGTACAGCTCGTAGCGCCCGGCCGAGCTCGGCAGCTCGAGGGTCGAGCCGACGAGGATGCCGGGCTGCTGCTGACCGGAGGCGTCGAGCGTCACCGACTGCCAGTACTGCCCGTCGGAGCCCGCCTGCACCCGCTCGCGCAGCGCGTCGCTGATCACGCCGTTCTGCAGCTCGCGGTTGTAGATGTCCTGAGGCGCCAGCGAGGACGCCTCCTGGTCGGGCGAGCGCACGACGGCGATCAGCGCGGAGGAGGAGGCGTCCCGGACGGCGGTGCGCACCGAGCTCATCACCTCCTCCATGTCCTGGCGGGTGGAGACTGTGGCGGCGTCGAGGTATCCCTGCGCGGCCCGGGTCGCGCGCGACGTGTCGCCCGTGACCTGCGTCAGCCGTGACTGGAACAGGTTGTCGCTGATGCTGTACGAGAGGTAGACGCCGGTCGAGCCGATGGCGATGCCGCTGAGCAGGACCGTGATCGCGACCGCGCGGAACTGCAGCGACGTGCGCCACACCCCGAGCACGCGGCGGGGCCACCGGCGCACGTCGGGAGCGGCGAGGCGGGGCACGGTCAGCCCGGGAGGAGGGCGCCGGCGCGGTAGCCGACGCCGCGCACGGTCATCACGATGCGGGGGTCGTCCGGGTCCTTCTCGACCTTGGCGCGCAGGCGCTGGACGTGCACGTTCACGAGGCGGGTGTCGGCCTTGTAGTGGTAGCCCCAGACCTGCTCGAGCAGCATCTCGCGGGTGAAGACCTGCTGGGGCTTGGAGGCGAGGGCGAGGAGGAGGTCGAACTCGAGCGGGGTCAGGCCGATGCGCGTCTCGCCGCGGCGGACCTCGTGGCCGGCGACGTCGAGGCTCAGGTCCCCGACCTGCAGCACCGCGTTCGCGGCGGCGGTGGCGGGACGCAGGCGCGTCCTGATCCGCGCGACGAGCTCCTTGGGGTCGAACGGCTTGACCATGTAGTCGTCGGCGCCGGACTCGAGGCCCTGCACGACGTCGGAGGTGTCGGACTTGGCCGTCAGCATGATGACGGGGACGCCGGACTCGGCGCGGATCGCGCGGCACACCTCGATCCCGTCGATCCCGGGCAGCATCAGGTCGAGCAGGACCAGGTCCGGCCGGGCCCGCCGGAAGGCCTCGAGGGCGCCGGAGCCGTCCGCGCAGAAGGAGACGTCGTACCCGTCGGCGCGCAGGACGATGCCGATCATCTCGGCCAGGGCGGCGTCGTCGTCGACCACCAGAATGCGCGCGCTCATCGGTCTGCTCTTCCTCGTCTCGGGTCGCGCCCGCCCACGGCGCGCACGGTGACCCGACTCAGGCTAACCGACGCACCTCTCCGTGGGCGGGGAGCGGGCTCTGCGGGCTAAGGGGGTCCGCTCGGGGGAGGACCCCGCCCGCACGCCTGTGACAGCATGGAGGGGATGACCGACGCAGCTCAGTGGCCCCCGCCCGCAGGGCGTCCGGACGACGCGGCCGTCCCGGCGCAGGACGGCGACCGGCGCAGGCCGCTGCCCGCTCCCGTCGCCCCGGCCTGGTCGCCCGCGCCGCCGAGCGCAGGTCCCGTACCACCCGCTCCCGCCGGGGGCTCCTGGTCGCCCGCGCCGCCGAGCGCAGGCCCCGTACCACCCGGTCCCGCCGGGGGCTCCTGGTCGCCCGCCGGCGCCGGCACCTGGTCGCCCGGACGCCCAGCGCCCGGCTGGACTCCCCCGCCCAAGCCCGGTCTCGTGCCGCTGCGCCCGCTCGGCTTCGGCACCCTGCTCGGCGCCCCGTTCCAGGTCCTCCGCCGCAGCCCCCGCACGACCCTGGGCGTCGCCCTGCTGGTGCAGGGCCTCGGGTCGGTGCTCGCCCTGGCGGTCTACGGCTTGATCGCGGTGCTCGCCGTCGGGCGCATCGCGCAGGCGGAGTCCGCCGACCGCGACGCCGTCGGCGCGGGCTCCCTCGCGGTCGTGGTCCTGGCCGCCCTCATCCCCCTCGCCGTCTCGCTCGCCAGCGGTGCCCTCGTGCAGGGCGTGGTCGTGCTCGAGGTCACCCGCGGCGTCCTCGGCGAGCGGGCGACCTTCCGACAGCTGCTCGCCCGGCTGCGGGGCCGCTTCTGGGCGCTGATCGGCTGGACAGTCCTGCAGGGCGTCGGCTACCTCCTCCTGGTGCTCCTCGCCGTGGCGCTCGCCGTGCCGCTGTTCGTCATCGGAGCGATGGACGGGACGTCGAGCGCGATCGTCGGCGGGATCCTGGTACTCGTCGGCTCCGGCCTGGTCGCCCTCGCGCTGGGGGTCTGGCTGTCGACGAAGCTCGCCCTGGTTCCGAGCCTGATCGTCGTCGAGCGGCTGCCGCTGCGCCGTGCGGTGGCGCGCTCCTGGCGGCTGGTGGCGGGCGGCTTCTGGCGCACCTTCGGCGCGCTCGCGCTGATGACCGTGATCATCCAGGTCGCCGGCCAGATCGTGGCCACGCCGTTCAGCCTGCTCATCCCGATCGCCGGCGCCCTGATCACCCCGACCGACCCGGATGCGCAGCTCGTCACCTCGCTCGTGGTGACGATCGCCTCCGTCGCCGTGGGCTTCGTGATCGGCGCCGTCGGCACCGTGCTCCAGTCGGCCGTGACGGGCCTCGTCTACCTCGACCGACGGATGCGCCGCGAGGGCTTCGACCTGGTGCTGATGCGCCACGTCGAGGAGCGCGCGGCGGGCCGCCCCTCCCCCGATCCCTTCCCCGTGCCGGAGCGCCCGTGATCCTCGCCGCGGCCCCTCTCGAGCCCGACGCGGAGCAGGCGCGCCGACTCCTCCTCGAGGAGCTCGCCGACCCGCGCTACCGGGCGGCCGAGCCGACCCTCTTCGACCGGGTGGTGCAGGCGGTGCGCGACTGGTTCGCCTCCCTCACGCTGCAGGGCGACGGCCCGCCGGTGCCGATCGCCGCCGTGATCGGCGTGCTGGTGCTGGTGGCGCTCGTGGTCGCCGCGCTCGTCATCGCGGGACGGCCCCGCGCCGGTCGCCGCAGCACCGTCACGGGAGCGGTGCTCGCCGACGACGACACCCGCTCGGCCGCGACCCTCCGCTCGCTCGCCGAGGCCGCGGCCGCCCGCGGGGACTGGGACGAGGCGCTCGTCGAGCGCTTCCGCGCCCTGGTGCGCTCCCTCGACGAGCGGACCGTCCTGCGGGTCTCGCCCGGCACGACCGCGCTCGGCCTGGCGTCGCGCGCCTCTGCGGCCTTCCCCTCCTCCGCCGCCGCGCTGCGCCGCACGGCCGACGACTTCGATCGCGTGCGCTACCTCGGGCAGCCCTGCGGCCCGGCCGAGTACGAGAGGGTCGCGGCTCTGGACCGCGAGCTCGCCGCGGCCTCGCCGGTCCTGGACGCCCTGGCGGCGCCCCGGTGAGCGCCGACACGGTCTCCAGCCCGACCCTCGGCGCACTGCTGCGCCGCGGACGGGTGTGGGTGCTCCTCCTCGTGATCGTCGCGGTCGGCACTCTGCTGCTCACCGTCGCGACCGGGACCCGGGTGGCCGCCCCGGACCTCGACGTCGACAGCGCGACCCCGGACGGCGCCCGCGCGCTCGCCCAGGTGCTGCGCGATCAGGGCGTCGAGGTCGTCCGCGCCGACGACCTGGACTCCGCTCTCGCCGCCTCCTCCCCCGACGCGACACTGCTCGTCGACGACCCGGACGTGGCCCTCGACGAGGCCCAGTACCGCCGGCTCGCCCGCGCCTCGGCCTCGCTCGTCCTGGTGACCCCGGGAGGAGCCGCGCTCGACGCCCTGCTGCCGGACGTCCGCTTCGCCGGCTCCCCGGCCGGCGACGGCCCCTTCCGCGCCGAGTGCCCGCTCCCCGCGGCCGAGCGCGCCGGGACGCTCCCCGCCGGAGGGAGCACGTACCGGATCCTCGACGACGGCGACGCCGTCGGCTGCTTCCCCTCGGGCGACGACGGCTTCCTGCTCGTGAGCACCGGGTTCCCGCAGGGCGCCGAGGTCACCGCGATCGGCGACGCCGACCTCCTCCGCAACGGCACCATCGGCCAGGACGGCCGCGCCGCTCTCGCGCTCGGACTGCTCGGCGGTGAGGACCGGCTGGTCTGGTACCGCGCCGGAGCCGCCGACTCGGCGAGCACCACCCCTGCACCCGCCGACCTCGCGCCCGGCTGGGTGACCCCGGCTCTCCTGCTGCTGGTGGCCGCGTTCGTCGCCTCCGCCGTCTGGCGCGGCCGCCGGCTCGGCCCGCTCGCGGTCGAGCCGCTGCCGGTCGTCGTGCATGCGAGCGAGACGGCCCGCGGCCGCGCGCGGCTCTACGCGCGCGGAGCCCTGCGGCCCCGCGCCCTCGACGCACTGCGCATCGGCACCCTCCGGCGGACGGCCGCGCTCCTGGGACTCGCTCCGGCGACCGGGGTCGACGAGATCGTCGCCGTCGCCGCCGAGCGCCTCGGCCGCGATCAGGCCGCGCTGCGCCGTCTGCTCGTCGATGACCTGCCGGGCGACGACGCCGCCCTCGTCGCCGCCTCCGACGACCTCCTCCGCTTCGAGAGCGCGCTCCGCGCCGCCCTCTCCCCGACGACCGCCCGACGACCGGAAGGCCCCTCCCGATGAGCGACACCACCCCCTCCGCCCGCGACGGAGCGCCGGTCTCCGACGACGACCTGCGCGCCGAGCTCGACCGGGTCCGCTCCGAGGTCGGCCGCGCGGTCGTCGGCCAGGACGGCGCCGTCTCCGGGCTCCTGATCGCCCTCCTCGCGGGCGGCCACGTCCTGCTCGAGGGCGTCCCCGGAGTCGCGAAGACGCTGCTCGTGCGCGCCCTGTCCGTCTCGCTCGGCCTCGACACCCGCCGGGTGCAGTTCACGCCGGACCTGATGCCCGGCGACATCACCGGCTCCCTCGTCTACGACGCCTCCACCTCCGGCTTCGCCTTCCGCGAGGGCCCGGTCTTCACGAACCTCCTGCTGGCGGACGAGATCAACCGCACGCCGCCGAAGACCCAGGCCGCGCTCCTCGAGGCGATGGAGGAGCGCCAGGTCAGCGTCGACGGGCGCACCCTGCCTCTGCCGGACCCGTTCCTCGTCGCCGCCACCCAGAACCCGGTGGAGTACGAGGGGACCTACGTGCTCCCGGAGGCCCAGCTGGACCGGTTCCTGCTCAAGCTCGTGCTCGACATCCCGCCGCGCGACGTCGAGGTGGAGGTGCTCTCGCGCCACGCCGCGGGCTTCGACCCGCGCAACCTCGACGCCGCGGGCGTGCGACCCGTGCTCGACGCCGCCCGTCTGCGCGCCGCGCAGGCCTCGGCCCGGCGAGTCGGAGCCGGTCCCGACGTCCTCGGCTACATCGTCGACCTCGCCCGCGCCACCCGCGAGAGCCCGAGCGTCAAGCTCGGCACCAGCCCCCGCGGCTCGACCGCCCTGCTCGCGGCGTCCCGCGCCTGGGCCTGGCTCAACGGCTACGGCTCGATCACCCCCGACCACGTGCAGGCGATGGTCCTGCCCGTGCTGCGCCACCGCATCCAGCTGGAGCCGGAGGCGGAGCTCGAGGGCGTCCGCACCGAGGCCGTCCTGGGCGGGATCCTGCAGCAGGTCCGCGTCCCGGTCTGAGCCGTGCACCTCACCGGACGCAGCGTCCTCGTCCTCCTCGTCGGCCTGGTGCCGGTCGTCCTCCTGGGCGGCCGCCCCGAGGTCGCCTTCGCCGTGCTCGGCGTCTGGCTCCTGGCCTGGGCGGTCCTCGTCGGGATCGACGTCGCGGTCGCGGGCTCGCCCCGGGCCGTGGTGCTCGAGCGGCGGGTGCCGGACCGGGTGCGGCTCGGCGAGAGGGCCGAGGCGACCCTCCTGGTCACGAGCACCGGCCGCAGGAGGATCACGGGGGTCCTCCGCGACGCCTGGGAGCCCTCGGCCGGCGCCCTCGAGACCCGGTCGTCCCTGCGTCTGCCGCCGGGCGAGCGCCGCGCGGTGACCACGGTCCTGGAGCCGATCCGCCGCGGCGAGCGCCGGGCACTCCACGTCACCATCCGCTCCCGCGGGCCGCTCGGGCTGGCCGGCCGCCAGGCGACGCGGGCCGCGCCGGCCGTCGTCCGGGTGCTGCCCGCCTTCCGCTCCCGTCGCCACCTGCCCTCGCGCCTGGCGCGGCTGCGTGAGCTGGAGGGGCGGACCAGCGTGATGATCCGCGGGCAGGGAACGGAGTTCGACAGCCTGCGCGAGTACGTCCGCGGCGACGACGTCCGCTCGCTCGACTGGCGGGCGACCGCGCGGCGCCGGGAGCCGGTCGTCCGCACCTGGCGCCCGGAGCGCGACCGGCGCGTGATCGTCGTGCTCGACACGGGCCGCACGTCCGCCGCACGGATCGAGGACGAGCCGCGCCTGGACACGGCGATCGAGGCGTCGCTCCTCCTGGCGGCCCTCGCGGCCTCGGCCGGCGACCGGGTCGACGTGCTCGCGTTCGACCGCACCCGGCGAGCCCGCGTGCACGGCGCCACCGGCACGGAGGTGCTGACCCGCGTCGTGGACGCCCTCGCCCCCGTGCAGCCCCAGCTCATCGAGACCGACTGGGCGGCGGTGCCCGCGCAGGTGCGCACCCTGGCCTCCCAGCGCTCGCTGGTGGTGCTCCTCACCGCGCTCGACTCGGTCGGCTCGGCGGAGGGGCTCCTCGCGGTGCTCCCGCAGCTCACCCGCGTGCACACGGTCGTGGTCGCCTGCGCGCTCGACCCCGAGCTGCAGCGGATGGCGGAGGACCGGAGCGACCGGGCCGCGGTCTACTCCGCCGCCGCCGCGGAGCGCTCGCTCGCGGACGTCGACCGGCTCTCGGCCGCCGTCCGCCGTCTCGGCGGGGACGTCGTGCTCGGCAGCCCCTCCGCTCTCCCGCCGGCGCTCGCGGACCGCTACCTCGCGCTCAAGGCGGCCGGACGGCTCTGACCTGCGAGAGGGGCCGTCGTCGGTCCCGGGAGCGCTGATCGACGGCCCCGCTCCGACGGCCGCGCTCGTCCGGCTCGGCTCAGCCGGCCGCGATGCTCCGCGACCCGGCCTCGAACCGGTCGAGGTCGCCCGTCTCCCCCGCCCGCACCGCGCGCCCGCCGACGACGATCATGTAGAAGAGGAACGCGCCGAGGGCGAGCGCCCCGATCCCGATCTTGAGCCACCAGGGCCAGGGTGCCGGAGTGACGAACCCCTCGATCACGCCCGAGACGAGCAGCACGAAGACCAGGCCGATCGCCACCGTGAACAGGCTCCGCGCGTCCTCGGCGAGCGCCTGGCCGCGGGTGCGCGCGCCGGGAGCGATCCAGGCCCAGAAGATCCGCAGGCCCGCGGCCGCGGCGACGAACACGGCCGTCAGCTCGAGCTGTCCGTGCGGCGCGATGTAGAGGAAGAACGTGTCGCCCTCCCCCACATGGAACATCACCGCGATCGACGTTCCGAGGTTCTGCGCGTTCTGCAGCAGGATGTACGGCACGTAGACGCCGACGATCCCGAAGGCCACGCACTGCGCCGCGATCCAGGCGTTGTTGGTCCAGACCTGCCCGGCGAACGAGGCGGCGGGGTTCTCGGAGTAGTAGTCGATGAAGTCGCCTCGGGCGAAGCGCCGCAGCTCCTCGTCGTCGCCCAGCGCGGCGAGCAGGCGCGGGTCGCCGAGGATCCAGAGCGCGTAGAGCGTCGCCACCACCGCGGTCGCGAGGGCGACGGCGAGCGTCAGCCAGCGCAGCCGGTGCAGAGCGGCCGGGAGCGAGAGGACGACGAAGCGGGAGACCGCGGCGAGCGGCTCGTCTCGCGTGCCGGTCAGGCGTCCCCGAGCCCGCGAGAGCGAGACGGCGAGCCGAGTGCCGACGGCCGTCGATCCGGCGGTGGAGGAGATCGTGGCGAGGTCCGCGGATGCCGCCTGGTAGCGCTCGATCAGCTCGTCCGCCTCGGCTCCGGTCAGGCGGCGCCTGCGCGAGAGCTCGTCGAGGCGGGTCCACTGCGCAGTGCGGGCGGCCGAGAGAGCGTCGATGTCCATCTCCTGACAGGATAGCCAGGCACGCCGCCGAGGCCGAGCATCCGGGAGGAGCACCGTGGAGGAGCAGCGCACCGAGTTCGACGACGCCGACCTGATCACCGGCGAGGCGATCGCGCTCGAGGTGCCCGTCACCTCGTTCGTGCTCCGCGCGGTCGGCGCGATCATCGACCTGATCGCGGAGCTCCTGCTCGCGCTGGGCCTGTTCCTGCTGGTCTCCTCCCTCTCCGGGGACGGCGGCCTGGACCCCGCCGCCTCGGCCGCCGTGGCGATCGCGGCCCTCGTCATCGCCGTGGTGATCGTGCCGGTCACCGTCGAGACGGCCAGTCGCGGCCGCTCGCTCGGGAAGCTCACCGTCGGCGCTCGCGTCGTCCGCGACGACGGCGGTTCCATCGGCTTCCGGCACGCCCTCGTGCGCGGCCTCACCGGCGTCCTCGAGATCCTGATGACCTTCGGCGGGCTCGCCGCGGTCGTCGGCCTCCTCTCGCGCCGATCGCGCCGTCTCGGCGACGTCCTCGCGGGCACGCACAGCCAGCTCGAGCGCGTTCCCCGCGCGGAGCCGCTGGTCGTCGAGATCCCGGAGCCGCTGCGGGGCTGGGCCGTCACGGCGGACACCGCGCGCCTCCCCGACGCCCTGGCGCGCCGACTGGCGCAGTTCCTCCGCCAGCGCCACGGCATGACGGAGCCCTCGCGCTCGCAGCTCGCCGCCGCGCTGGCCGACGAGACCGCCGTCCACGTCTCCCCGCTGCCCGCCGCGCCCGCGGAGGACTTCCTCCTCGCCGTGGCCGCACTCCGCCGGGCACGGGAGGAGCGCGCCCTGCTCCTGTCCGACCAGCGGCTCGAGCGGCTGGCCCCCGTGCTCTCGAGCACTCCGCGCGGCTTCCCCGAGCGGCCCTGACGCGCGCGGCAGCGGCCTAGGCGGGCCCCGCGCCGTAGCGGACGGTCTCCCAGCCGCGCGGGACGAGGAGCCGCCGGTCGTGCTCGGCGCAGAGGTCGTAGCCGTGCGGATCCGGCGCAGGACTCAGCGGCCCGACCGCCACCAGCGAGTCGCGGTAGTCGTAGGTCAGCGTGACGACGGCCTGCGCGCGGCAGCCCGTCCGCGAGCAGTGCCGTCCGGTCATCGCCGCCCACAGTAGCAATAGGCTGGAGCCATGCCCCGTGCTCGTCGTTCCGCCGCTCGCCCGACGAGCGGGTCGCGCGGAGGCTCCCGCGACCGGCACGGCCGCGGCGCACGAGGGCCGATCACCGGTCCGCACCTCCCCCTGCTGCAGACCCGCTCCGACTTCTTCGAGGCGACGATCGGCTCGGCCTTCGACTACCTCCGCGGCACCTGGCCGGAGGAGCTCGCCGGCATCCGCGTCGACGTCGCGGCGACTCCCGACGTCGACCCCGACCGGCTGCAGGGCACGGGCATCGCGCGGTGGCGCGTCGACCACGCCGCGCGCCGCATCACGCTCTACCGTGTGCCGATCGAGCGCCTGGCGAAGCTACACCGCCGCGACGAGTGGCACCAGCGCATGCTGATCGAGAGCTACGTGTTCCGCGCCGTCGCGGAGCTGCTCGGCCGCGACCCGTGGGACATCTCCCCGGACCGCTACCGGCACCCCTGAGGCGCCGGCAGCTCTGAGGCGCCGGGACCGCTGAGGCGCCGGCACGGCCGAGGCGCCGCCGCCCCGCGTCTCAGTGCGAGTAGACCGTGATCGGCGAGGAGAGCGGTCCCGGCGGGACGATCGTGTACGAGGCGATCCGCCCGTCGCGCGCGATCGAGACCGAGGCCTGCACCGGCTGAGTGCTGCTGACGACCGCGCCGTCGCCGTCCAGCGGGGTCGCGAGAGCCGCGAACGGGCCGAGCTCGAGCGTGCGGGTGCCGCCCGGGGCCTCGATCTCGACCGAGGCGGTCGAGTCGCTGCCGTTGACCAGGTGCAGTCGCGCGTCGCCCTCGCCCGTGCCGGCGACGCCGAAGGGCGTCGTGGTCGCGGTGCCGGAGGCGAACCAGGCGAAGTCCGTGCCGGCCGAGCCGGTCGAGGTCGTCCGCCCCGCCGCGACGATCGGCTGATCGGCCCGCAGGACGATGCGGTAGGAGCCGTCCGCCAGGCCCGTGAGCGGGACCTCGCCGACGAGGCCGGCGGGGACGACGACCTGGGTGGAGGCGCCCGACCCGCTCGGGTCCTCGTTGGTGACCTCGACCGAGACCGTGCTGTCGGCGTCGCCGGGGGTGAGGATGCGCAGCACGGGGCTGCCCGCGCCACCGCTGCCGTCGTCGCTCGCGGTCTCGGCCGGAGGCGACGTGACGGTGAAGCCGGCGATCACGGCGAGCGTGTCCGGGCCGGCGGAGGGGCCGGTGGTCTCGACGCCCTCCGGGGTGAGCCCGGAGATGGCGCTGCTCTGCATGCTCGCGGCGACCTCGCCGCCCCGTGCGGTCACGTGCACGACGGGCTGGACGACCCCGGGGGCGAGCCCCGCGAGCGGGAGGGCGCGGACCGCTCCGGCCGGAACGACGATGCCCGTGGCGCCAGTGGCCTGGACGGTGCCGGTCTCGGAGAAGAGCGTGAGGTCGACGGTGGAGGCGACCTCGCTCGGGTTCGCCAGGATCAGCACGGAGGTGCGCCCGACGTCGGTCGAGCCGGCCACGAGCCAGCTGTCGGCCGAGGGCTCGGCGCAGGCGCGGGCCGACAGTCCGGAGAGGGTGTCCGTGCCGATGGCCTGGACGGTGGCTCCGCCGGGAGCGGGGTCGGAGCCCGCGGGCACGCTCAGACCGGTGATGCCGGTGTCCGGTGCGGCGACGTCGTCCTCGTCGAGGACCGTGGGGTCCGAGGTGGAGCCCTCGGGCCGGACCGCGGTCGCCGCGCCGAAGAGGGCGCGCAGCTGCTCCGGCTCTCCGGCGTCGATCAGATCGCCGCCGCAGACCAGCGAGCTGTCGGCCGCGACGGGCGTCACGACGACGCCCTCCGCGGCGCTCGAGACCAGGGGGGACGGGAGGAGCTGGGGCACGACCACGGCGGCCGCGACGATCACGACTCCGGCCGCGCCCACCGCACCGCGCAGGGCCGTCCGGCGCCGACGGGCGGCCGAGGGTGCGCGATCGGGCGTCGAGGCCACGGAGCGATCGGCGCGGCGCTCCGCGCGGGAGCGGCGGGCGGAGGACTCGGGCATCTGCTTCTCCTGGTCGGCGGGGTCAGACATCGTCGTTCCCGTCGTCGAACTGGCCGGTGGCCTCGCCCGGCTCGTCGTCGATCCCGGCGACCGCGCCGCTGGAGCGGCCCCGCTCGAGGGAGAGCCCGGTGGGCACCGCCAGCAGGAGGGCGACGACGAAGACGAGGAGGAGGGCGATCGTGTAGGCGATCCCGAAGGGTCCGACCACGCCGGACGGAGCGGCCTCGGTGCGGGTCCCCTCCGTGTCGACGGCCGTCCAGAGGAGCCCGTAGCGGGTGTCGCCGACGGCCGAGAACGCCGCGTTGCCGTCGAGGGAGACGGCCGCCCGCGCGCGCACGGCGGCGGCCGCGTCGCCGACCTGGGTGCCGGCCGGCTCGGTCAGCACGACGAAGCGCACGCCGAGGCTCTCGAGCGCGGAGGGGACGTCGTAGCCTGTCCGCGAGACGAGGTTGCCCGCCAGCTCGTCGATCGCGTCCGTGCTCTCGGCGCCGGTGTTCGCGAGGGTCGACTGCTGGTCGAGGGTCGCGCCCGCTCCGCGCTCCAGCCGGGCGAGGACGCCGCCGTCCGCCTGCGGGACGAGCACGATCGTGCCCACCCGCGGGTCGTTCCGGGCCTCGGCCGCCACGTAGGCGGGGAGCGAGCGGTCCGACGTGGTCGACACCGACGTGCCGGCGCCGGTCGGGAAGGCCACCACGAGCGGACCGACCAGTGCTGCCGCCGCGGCCGTGACGACGAGCGCCGGCACCACGCGCACCGAGCGCACGGCGGCGAGCGAGAGCGACGCGCCGATCACCAGGCCGAGCCAGTAGAGGCTGAGACCGGTGCCGCTCCAGACGGAGACCGCCTCGGAGCCGGTGGTCGCGACCTGCACGCCCTGGGCGAGCGAGGCGGTCACGAGACCCGCCGCCGCGACGCCGACGCCGCCGAGGGCCGAGAGGTTGTTCGGGAGGAGGAGGGCGGCCAGCGCTGCGACGATCAGCGGCACGACGAGCACGGCCGTGACCAGCGGGGCGGCGGAGGCGCCGATCCCCAGACCGCCGAGGAACGCGAGCCATCCGTCGGGCAGACCGGCCGGGAAGCCGGCGAGCAGCGCGACGAGGTCCGACTGCGCGGAGGGCAGCGGGACGCCCGGATCCGCGAGGACGCCGAGCCAGTCGCCCCGCGGTGCGCGGGCGACCACCAGCGGGAAGAGGAGGACGGCCGCGGGGATCGGCAGGCCGAGGAAGCGGCCGATCCGCCGCCCCGAGGTGGCGACGACGACGAGCCAGATCACCAGGAGCGGCACGGCCAGCACCGGCGCGCACGCGACGACGGCCGCAGCCAGGATCGAGGCGCTCGCGGAGGCGGACCAGGAGCGGTACGCGCCGAACCCGGCGAAGAAGAGCCAGGGAAGCAGCACGTGCACCAGTAGCGGGGCGGGGCGCCCGTCGGCCTGCGCGGCGAAGAAGGCGGGAGCGAGGATGTAGACGAGGGCTCCGGCGGCGCGGGCGGTCGCGCGCGGGGTGAGCCGGGCGATCATCAGCCAGGCGCCGAGGGCGGCAGCGGGGAGCGCGACGAGGTAGAGCAGCACCATCGAGTAGCTGGGCGACCAGAAGGTCAGCGAGCCGAGCACGGCGAGGACGGCGGCGAACGGGTCCGCCGCGCCGATGAACCCCGAACCGAGGTCGCGCCAGCCGTAGGCCGCGTTGCGCCACAGCTCGCCGACGGTCGGCGAGAGCGTCAGCAGACCGCCGCCGCTGAGCGCGGGAGCAGCGAGGAGCGGCGTGTAGATCACCAGGCCGGCGAGCGCGGCGACGAGGACGACCCACACTCCCCCGCCCTGGAAGAAGTGCAGCGGATGGCGGTCCCGCCCGGCCTGCACGCGCACGGCGTCGTGGCGCACCGAGCGCAGCTGCCGCACCACGTCCAGCGGGATGCGCAGCGGCGCGACGGCCTTCCAGCCCACGTTCTTCGACGAGCGGAGAACGGTGCGGGCCCGCAGCACCTTCGTCCCCCCGAAGGCGACGACGAGGGCCGCCAGCAGCTCCCCTCCGACCAGCCCGGGCTGCTTGCGCAGCAGGCGCACGACTGCGCGGCCGATAGCCAGGGGGACGAGCGAGAGCCAGTGCAGGAGGAGGAGCGCGACGGGCGCGTAGGCGAGCCGGCGGTGCAGCTGCGCGGTGCGGTGCTGGCGCGCGCGGCGCCGCTCCCCGCTGTCGATGCGGCGGCCGTCGGGGCGCTGCAGCCCGATGCGGGCGGTGGTGACGCGGGCGTCCGGCACGCGGCTGACCCTGTGCCCGGCGAGCCGGGTGCGGATCGAGAAGTCGAGCGCGTCGTCGACGACCGGCAGGCCGGGGTCGAAGCCGCCGAGCTCCTCCCAGAGGGAGTGGCGCACGAGCATGCCGCCGGCGGCGACGGCCAGGACGTCGGGCGTGGAGTCGTGCTGGCCCTGGTCGAGCTCGTCCTCGACGAGGTGGACGGTCGTGCCGTGCTTGGTGATCGACTCGCCGTAGCTGCGGATGTAGCCGGAGCGCGTCCAGTCCATGATCTTGGGACCGGCTACGGCGACGGAGGGGGCGACCTCGACGGCTCCCAGCAGCGCCGCGAGGGCGCCGGGCTCGGGGGCGGAGTCCTGCGCGAGCAGCCACAGCCACTCGTCCTCTCCGGCCGGCGGCTGCATCACGCGGACAGCGCGGGCCACGGCCTGGCCGAAGGGAAGGTGCTCGGCGACCTGCACGAGCTGCGTCGGACCCCAGGACGCGAGGAGCTCGTCGGTCGTGTCCTTCGAGCCTCCGTCGACGAACACCGTCGCGTCGGGCTGACGGGTCTGCGCCCGCAGGGCCGCGAGGGTTCGTTCCAGATAGGCCGCGCCGTTGCGCGCGACGAGGACGGCGGTGACTCGTGGATACATCGCGGACCACCCTAAGCGATGCCGCCGCGCCGCCCGCCTGCGGCTCGCCGCCCCGTCGGTCGGGTCGCGGCGAGGAGGGGACTAGGCCCGGCGGCGCAGCTTCCGGCGCTCGCGCTCGGAGAGGCCGCCCCAGATGCCGAAGCGCTCGTCGTTCTCGAGCGCGTACTCGAGGCACTGCGCCCGGACCTCGCACGAGGTGCAGATCTTCTTGGCGTCGCGGGTCGAGCCGCCCTTCTCGGGGAAGAAGGCCTCGGGGTCGGTCTGCGCGCACAGCGAGTCGACCTGCCAGGAGAGCGCGCCCCCCGGCGCCTCGGTCGCGGTGTCGATACCGGGTCGGACCCCGGGCACGCCCAGACGGACCGGATCGACGAACCAGTCCTCGGGGACTCCGGAGTGCTGTTCCGGAAGCGTCATGCCGTCTCCTACCCCGCCTGCGAACCGATGATCGGCGGCCGCTCCTCCCGGAGCCGCTGCCTAGGTAATTACAGCGGTGTCATTCGCTCAGGTCAAGTCGCGGACCATAAACCCTCAACCCGCCGTGGAGGGTTCACGACACACCGGCGTGTCGCGAACGTGAGATCCGGTCAGGCGGTCGCGGCGCTCCGTGCGCGCCAGGCGCTCTCCACCATCTCGGCGACCGTGTGCCGCATCTCCCAGCCCAGGTCGCGGGCCGCTGTCGCGCCGGAGGCGACGATGCGGGGCGGGTCGCCCGGCCGCCGCGGGGCGACCTCGGGCGTGAAGGCGATGCCGGTGCTGTCGGCGATCGCGCGCATGATCTCCCCGACGGAGGCCCCGGATCCGCTGCCCAGGTTGTAGACCGGGTCGATCGGCTCGCCGGCGGCCAGGCGGCGCGCCGCGGCGACGTGCGCGAGCGCCAGGTCGGCGACGTGGATGTAGTCGCGGACGCAGGTGCCGTCCGGCGTCGGGTAGTCGTCGCCGTTGATCCGGGGCGTGCGGCCGTCCAGCAGCGCCTCGAAGACGAGGGGGAAGAGATTGTGGGGGCTGGTGTCGTAGACGTCCGGGTAGCCGGACCCGACGACGTTGAAGTAGCGCAGGGAGGCGTGCCTGACGCCGTGCGCCCGCCCCGCGTCCGCGAGCAGCCACTCGCCGATCAGCTTCGACTCGCCGTAGGGCGACTCCGGGCTCTTGGGGGTGTCCTCGGTGACGATCTCGACGTCGACCGCGCCGTAGACGGCAGCGCTCGAGGAGAAGACGATCGAGGAGACCCCGGCGCGCTCCATCGCCGCCAGCACGCGCATGGTGCCGGTGACGTTCTGCTCGTAGGTGTGCAGAGGGCGCTGCACCGAGACTCCGGCGTACTTGAACCCGGCGACGTGGACGACGCCCTCGATGTCGTGCTCGGCGAGCACGCGGTCGAGCAGGGCCTCGTCGAGGATCGAGCCCTGGTGGAACGGGACGCCCTCGGGCACGAACGACGCGTGCCCCGAGGAGAGGTCGTCGAGGACGACGGGGTCGATGCCCTGCTCCGAGAACGCGCGCACCACGTGCGCCCCGATGTACCCGGCTCCCCCGGTGACCAGCCATGCCATGTGGATCCTCCTCGGTGCGGGCCCGCGACTCCGCGCGCCGGAAGACACCCTAGCGGCGGGGATCGACGGCGTGGATAGGCCGGATGACGACGGGTGGCGATATCCTGCCGCCGTGCTCCGCTCCGTCGCCCTCCTCGCCCTGCCCGGCCTCGCGCCGTTCGAGTTCGGGGTCGTCTGCGAGGTGTTCGGGATCGACCGCGGCGCTGACGGAGGGCCCGCCCTCGACTTCCGGATCGCCACTCCCGATCCGGGCCGCGTCCGGACGAGCCTCGGATTCGACCTGCTGATCGCCGATGGTCTCGACGCGGCCCGGGACGCGGACCTGATCGCCGTCCCCGCCCACGGCCGCGGGCCCGCCGACGAGCGGGTCCTCGACCTCCTCCGCGAGGCTCACGAGCGCGGCGCGCGGATCCTCAGCGTCTGCAGCGGGGCCTTCACCCTGGCGCAGGCGGGCCTGCTCGACGGCCGGCGCGCGACCACCCACTGGATGCACGCCGCGGAGCTCGCCCGGCGCTTCCCCTCCGTCACGGTGGACCCGGAGGTCCTCTACGTGCAGGAGGGGCGCATCGTGACGAGCGCGGGCACCGCGGCCGGCATCGACGCGGCGCTGCACGTGGTGCGCGAGGAGCTGGGCGCGACGGCGGCGAGCGTCGTCGCCCGGCGGATGGTCGTGCCCCCGCAGCGCCACGGCGGGCAGGCGCAGTACCTGCGGACCCCCGTTCCCGAGGCGCGCGCGGACTCGCTGGCCGAGGTCACCGAGTGGATGCTGGAGCACCTCGACGAGGACCTCTCGATCGAGGCGCTGGCCCGTCGGGCCCTGATGGCCCCCCGCACCTTCGCGCGCCGCTTCCGGGCCGACCTCGGCACGACTCCGCTCGCCTGGCTCACCCGCCAGCGCCTCCTCCGGGCGCAGGTGCTGCTGGAGGAGACGGAGCTGACCCTCGAGGCGGTCGCCGCGCGGGTCGGCTTCGGCACGGCTGCGGTGATGCGCCACCACTTCACGCGCGTCCTGCGGACCACGCCGGCGGCCTACCGCCGCACGTTCGCCGCCTGAGCGGCCGGGTCGTTGGAGGGGTCAGACCGTCGCGACGAAGAGCGTGCCCCGTCCGGTGACGGCGAGAGCGCCCTCCGACGGGGTCACGAACACGCTGCCGCCGCGCTCGACGCGGACCGAGCCCTCGGCGCCCTCGAGCGAGAACGAGCCCTCGGTCGCGACCGCGATGGCGGGCCCGTGCAGGGCGACGCGGGCCGGCTCCTCCGACGCCGGCTGCACGACGGCGAGCACGAAGTCGGGGACGTCCGGACGGTAGACGCGCACGCCCGGCCCGGCCTGCTCGGCCGGGAGGTAGGGCACGGGCAGCGGCGAGAACTCGAGCACGCTCACCAGCTCGGGCACGTCGATGTGCTTGGGCGTGAGGCCCCCGCGCAGCACATTGTCGGAGGCGGCCATCAGCTCCACGCCCGTGCCCGCGAGGTAGGCGTGGATGTTGCCGGCGGGCAGGTAGAGCACCTCGCCGCGGGCGAGGCGGACGCGGTTGAGCAGGAGCGAGAGCACGATGCCGGGATCGCCCGGGTAGCTCTCGGCCAGGTCCCGGACCGTGGTCGTCTCGAGGCGGTCGTCGCCCGCGGACGCCGCGACGACCGCGGACACCAGCGCGGCGACCTCGGCACGGTCGCCGTCGGCGAGCAGCCACGACACGGCGCCGCGGAGGACCTCCGAGGGCTCGCCCTCGAGCGTCCGGGCGAACCGCGCGATCGCGGCCGCCTCCTCCGCCGGGGCGCGCCCGGCCAGCTCGGCGAGCAGCGCCCGGGCGTCCGCCGGCTCACGGAAGCCGCAGAGCGCGTCGAAGGTCTCGCTGAGCGCGTAGATCAGCTCGGGCTTGTGGAACGGGTCCTTGTAGTTGCGATCGGCGGCGTCGCGGGGTATGCCGGCCTCCTCCTCCTCGACGAACCGGCGCCGGGCCCGCTCGGACGAGGGGTGGGCCTGGAGCGACAGCGGCCCGCCCGCCGCGAGGATCTTGAGCAGGAACGGCAGACGGGGAGCGCCCGAGACCGGATCGACCGACCCCTCCACTCCGGCGAGCGCCGCCTCGGGGTGCTCGCCGATCCACTCGGCGAGCGTGCCGGCGCCGACCGAGGCGGGGTCGAGGATGCGCGCGGGCGAGCCCGGGTGCGCGCCGAGCCAGAGCTCGGCCTCGGGGGCGCCGGAGGGCGCGGTGCCGAGGGCCTCCGAGATGCCGGTGAGCGAGCCCCAGGCGTAGTCGCGGGGGGTGTTGCCGATCGGGATGAACACGGGAGCGCTGGCCTTCCGTCCGAGGGGTGGGTCCGAGCCGCTCAGCCGGACGCGCCGGGGCCGCTCCGCTGCGACGCTAGCAGGATCCACAACGCCGGCCCGGGAGGAGGGCCCGCCTGTTGGTGCTCTCCGCCAGCGGACGCGGCACTCGCAGGCGCGCTTCGTACGCTGGGAGTCGCAGCACTGTCGCCGTCGGAGCGGTCGCCGTGCCGCATCCGACGAGCGAGGGAGCACAGAGCATGGACAGCACGACCTTCGAGACCCTGGGGGCCGACTTCTACGGGTTCGAGGCGGCGCTCACGCCCGCCGAGAAGGAGCTGCTGGTCGGCGTCCGCGCGTTCCTCGAGGAGCAGGTGCGGCCGATCGCCGACGAGTACTGGGAGCGCGCGGAGTTCCCGCGGCAGCTGATCCCCGGGATCCACGCCACCGGCGTCATCGGCCTCTCCTGGCCCGAGACCCGCGCGATCGAGAACTCCGCCGTGTTCCGCGGCTGGGTGGCGCTCGAGCTGGGCCGGGTGGACGCGGGCATCGCGACCTACGTCGGCGTGCAGAACGGCCTGGTGATGGGCACGGTCGGCGTCGCCGGCTCCGACGAGCAGCGCGCCGAGTGGCTGCCGAAGTTCGCCTCGGGCGAGGTCGTCGGCGCCTTCGGCCTCACCGAGCCGCACTCCGGCTCCGACTCCGCCCAGGGCCTGCGCACCACCGCCCGCCGGGACGGCGACGACTGGATCCTCGAAGGCGAGAAGCGCTGGATCGGCAACGCGACCTTCAGCGACGTGACCGTGATCTGGGCGAAGGACGCGGAGGACGGCCAGGTGAAGGGCTTCCTCGTCCCCACCTCGACACCGGGCTACCGCGCCACCGCCATCGCGCGCAAGCAGAGCCTGCGCACGGTGCAGAACGCCGACATCGTGCTCGAGGGCGTCCGCGTCCCGGAGTCGCTGCGCCTGCAGGGCGCGAACTCGTTCCGCGACACCGCGAAGGTGCTCCGGCTCACCCGTGCCGAGGTCGCCTGGCAGGCCATCGGCGTCGCGATCGGCGCCTACGACGCGGCGCTGCGCTACGCGAAGGAGCGCGTGCAGTTCGGCAAGCCGCTCGTCGGGCACCAGCTGGTGCAGGACCTCCTGGTCAAGAGCATCGGCAACATCACGGCCAGCATCGCCCTGGCGACCCGCGTGTCCGAGATGCTCGACGCCGGCGAGCAGCGCGACGAGCACTCCGCCCTCGCGAAGGCCTACGCGACGGCCCGGATGCGCGAGACCGTCGCCTGGTGCCGCGAGGTGATGGGCGGCAACGGCATCGTCCTCGACTACGGCGTCGCCCGCTTCTTCGCCGACGCGGAGGCCCTCTACTCCTACGAGGGCACCCGCGAGATGAACACGCTGATCGTCGGCCGCTCGATCACCGGCACCGCCGCGTTCGTCTGAGCCTCCCGTCCAAGCCGTCCTCCCCGAGGGGACGCCCCGGCCGGGGAGCGAGCGGCGGCGCGCCCGGCACGCCGCCGCGCCGCCCCCGCTCCCTAGACTGGTCGCCATGATCCGACGCGCCGCCCCCGCCGCTCCCCGAGCGCTCGCGGTGGCGGTGCTGGCCGTGCTGCTGGCCGGCCAGTCGCTGCGGAACCTCGCCGGATGGTGGGGCTGGGGCGTCGTCGTCGCGCTGCTCCTGGGCGCCTCGATCGCCGTGCTCGTCCGCGCCCGCCCCCGCCCGCGCTGGGCCCGCACGCCGAAGTCGCTGGTCCTCTTCCTCGGGCTCGCGGTGCTCTCGCTGCTGTGGTCCGCCTATCCGGGAGCGAGCGCGATCGGAGTCACGGCGCAGCTCGCGACGACGCTCGGCGGCGTCGTCCTCGCCGTCACGCTGAGCAGCCGGGAACTGCTCACGGCTCTCGGACGGGCCCTGCGCCTCTCCGTCGGCCTCTCGCTCCTCTTCGAGCTCGTGATCGCGGTCGTCGTGCGGCAGCCCGTCCTGCCGTTCGGCGTCGAGCCTCCCGCCGACGGACCGACGCCCGACGCCTTCTACTGGTCGCAGGCAGCCCTCTTCACCGGCGAGCCCGTCCAGGGGATCGTCGGCAACCGCAACCTCCTCGGCTTCCTCGCCCTGCTCGGCCTGATCGTGATCGCGATCGAGCTGGCGGCCCACTCGGTCCGGCGCCGCTGGGGAGCGGTCTGGGTCGCCCTGTTCGTCGCGACCCTCCTGCTCACCCGCTCGGCCACCGTCCTGCTCTGCCTCGTCGCCGTCGTCCTCGCGGCCGCGTTCGCGCTCTGGGCTCGCCGGAGGGGCGAGTCCCGCCGCCGTCCCGTCTACCTGACCGCCGCGGGGCTGGCGGTGGCCGCCGTCGCCGGAGGCGCCGCGGGCTGGGGCGCCCTCCTGGGCCTGCTCGGCAAGAGCGAGGACGCCACGGGCCGCCTCGACATCTGGGACTCGGTGATCGCGCTCACGCTGCAGCGCCCGGTCCTCGGCTGGGGCTGGGTCAGCTACTGGGCTCCCTGGGCCGCCCCGTTCGACACCCTCGCCGAGCGCAAGGGCGTGCTCTACCTGCAGGCCCACGACGCCTGGCTCGACGTCGCCCTCCAGCTCGGAGCGGTCGGCCTCGTCCTCTTCGCGGCGCTCGCCGTCTCGACGCTGTGGCGCTCCTGGTTCCGCGCGGTCGACCGCCCGCGGCGCGACGCGACCTCGACCCTCCCCTACACGGCCGTCAGCCTCGCTCCGCTGCTGATCGTGGTCGCCCTCCTGGCGCAGTCGCTGTTCGAGAGCCGGATCCTGATCGAGGGAGGCTGGCTGCTCCTCGTCCTCTTCGCGGTGCAGACCAAGCGACCGGCGACCGAGACGCCCGAGGTCCTCGCCGCGACCCCGCTCCCCCTCGCTGACGCCTCCCCGAGGCGATGAGGCCCCGCCGCCCCTCGCTCCCCGCCTCCGTCGCCGACGCGACGGCGTCCCCGCAGTTCGCGGCGGCCCTCGCGCAGACCACTCTCGTCACCGTCCTCTGCGCCCCGGCGGTCCGCGGGCTCATCGGCTGGCCCGGCTACATCGCCGCCGTCGCCACGCTCACCGCCCTCGCCGCGGTCATGCTCGTCCTGCGGCGCGGGCGGCTCGACTGGGAGGGCCTGCTGCCCACGAGCATCCTGGTGTTCCTCGGCTGGATCGCGCTCAGCGTACTGTGGAGCGACTACACCTGGGCCACGGTCTCGAGCGTCGTCTACCAGTTCGCCCTGGCGTTCCTGGCGATCGCGATCGGCCTCACGCGCGACATCATCCAGATCATCCGCTCGGTCGGCGACGTGCTGCGGGTCGTGCTGATCGCCTCGCTGGCCGTGGAGGTGCTCTCGGGGGTGCTGATCGACCAGCCGCTGCGCTTCCTCGGCGTGGAGGGCCTGCTCGCGGTCGGCGGGCCGATCCAGGGACTCGTCGGCACGCGCAACCAGCTCGGGCTGGTCTGCCTGCTGGCGATCGTGACGTTCTCGGTGGAGCTGATGACCCGCTCCGTCGCCCGCGGGCCGGCCGTCGCCTCGATCGCCCTCGCCGCGGTCACCCTCCTCTTCACGCGCTCCGCCGTGAGCGCGGGCGTGCTCGCCGTGGCCGTCGTCGTCGCCCTCGCTCTGCGCTGGGTGCGCCACGGCGACGGCACCCACCGCCGTCGGCGGCAGTTCGCGGTGCTCGGCGTCGCCGCCGCGGCCTCCCTCACCGTGTGGCTCCTGCGCTACCGGGTGATCGAGCTGCTGAACGCGGGCAGCGAGTTCGAGTTCCGGCTGCGGCTCTGGCAGCAGGTCTGGCGCTTCACGGACCTCGCTCCGATCGTCGGCTGGGGCTGGGTGGGCTACTGGCGGCCCGACCTCTACCCCTTCACCGCCATCGACTACCTCTCGGGCCGCCCGCACTCGTCGAGCCTCAACGCGCTCTTCGACGTGGCCCTGCAGGTCGGCGCGGTCGGGGTGGTCCTCTTCGTCGTGCTGATCGGCCTCGCGCTCTGGCGCTCCTGGCTGATCGCCTCCGAGCGCAAGGCGGTCGTGCACGTCTGGCCGGTGCTGGTGCTGACCGTGCTGATGGTCACCGCGCTGGCCGAGAGCTCGATCCTGCTCGACGCCGGCTGGCTGCTCGTGGTGCTCTGCGCGATGCGCGCGGCCCAGGGACTGAGCTGGCGCCGGCTCCTGCACCCGCGGGACTGACCGGACTCCTCAGCGCCCGCGCCGCCGCGCCACCTGGCGGAGCACGGCGAGGTGCTCCTCCCGGCAGCGCTCCCAGCTGAAGGACCGGGCACGCTCGACGCCGAGCGGGCCGAGCTCGCCGGTCCGCTCGATCGCCTCGAGGATCCCGTCCGCGATCGAGCGCGGCTCGAGCGGATCGACGTAGACCGCGGCGTCCCCGCAGATCTCCGGGAGCGAGCCCGCGTCGGACGCGGCGACCGGGCATCCCGACGCCATCGCCTCGATGGGCGGGAGGCCGAAGCCCTCGTAGAGGCTCGGGAACGCCAGCACCGCGGCTCGGCGGTAGAGGTCGGCGAGCTCCTCCGGAGTGACGTGGCCGCGCCACTCGACGAAGTCCGGCAGCGGGCCGAGGCGGTCCAGATCCCCTCCTGTCAGCACGAGGCGGAGGGCGTGCCCCTCCTCCCGCAGCAGGCGCACCGCCTCGAACAGGCGGGCGTGGTTCTTGTGCGGCCAGGCGCGCGCCGGGTAGAAGACGAAGTCCTCGCGTGTGCCCAGATTCGCGACGAAGCGCCGGGTGTCCACGCCGAGATGCGACACGTGGATCCGCTCCTCCGGGATGCCCAGCAGCTCGACGATCCGCCCCTTGGTGAACGCGCTGATGGTGATGACCGCGTCGGCGCGGCGAGCGGTCGCCTCGTAGGCGAGCCGGCGGAAGACGCGCTCGACGCGGGGGAAGAGGTGCGGGAGGTCGCGGTGCTGCAGGTCGAACAGCATCTGCACGTGCCCCTGCCGCCGCGACGGCCACGGGAGCGGGACCGTGAACGGGAAGTAGAGCACTGCGTCCCGGCCGAGGCGCCGACGCAGGCGCGGCGTGCGCAGGAGCGCCTGGAGCATCCCCACGGCCCGGCGGCGGTGGCCCGCACCGCTGACGACCCCCTCGGCCACGACCTCGGGCACGCCCTCGCTGAAGCCGCGCGCGTTCTCGGGGACGAGCACCTGCACGGCGGGCCCCTCCTCCCCCGGCCGCGGCGCCAGGAGGCGCGTGAGCGCGCGCGCGTAGGTCTCGCCGCCGCCCATCCCGCCCGGGTCGACGGTGAGCACGGCGAGCGTGACGGGGCGGAGTTCCGGCATGGCGTCCAATCGGTCCGAAGCCCGGCCAGGATACCGGCGGGCCGCATCGCTCCCGGCGCCCGGCCGTGCCCGTGGGTAGTATGTGTCCCGCTGTCATCGACCCCGACGAATTGGACCACCACGTGCCCCGCGCTTTGATCACCGGAATCACCGGCCAGGACGGCCTCTACCTCGCCGAGCTCCTCCTCTCGAAGGGCTACGAGGTCTTCGGGCTCGTCCGCGGGCAGAACAACCCCAAGTACGAGCTGGTCCGCCGCACCGTGCCCGAGGTGACCCTGCTCACCGGCGACCTGACCGACGTGTCGAGCCTCGTGCGCGTGCTCGCCGCCGCCCAGCCCGACGAGGTCTACAACCTCGGTGCGATCTCGTTCGTCGCCTACTCGTGGGAGAACGCGTCGCTCACCACCGATGTGACCGGCAAGGGCGTGCTCAACATCCTCGAGGCGACCCGCCTCTACGCCGGCTCCGACATGTCGCGCGTGAAGTTCTACCAGGCCTCCTCCTCCGAGATGTTCGGCAAGGTCCAGCAGGTCCCGCAGAGCGAGGAGACGCTGCTCTGGCCGCGCTCGCCCTACGGAGTGGCCAAGGTCTTCGGCCACTACATGACCATCAACTACCGCGAGTCGTACGGCATGCACGCCTCCTCCGGCATCCTCTTCAACCACGAGTCGCCCCGCCGCGGCCCGGAGTTCGTCACCCGCAAGATCAGCCTCGCGGTCGCCCGCATCAAGCTCGGCCTCCAGGAGACGCTGGAGCTCGGGAACCTCGACGCGAAGCGCGACTGGGGCTTCGCCGGCGACTACGTCGACGCGATGTGGCGCATGCTGCAGCAGCCCGAGGGCGACGACTACGTGGTCGCGACCGGCGAGACCCACGAGATCCGCGAGTACCTCGACATCGCCTTCAACCACGTCGGCATCGAGGACTGGACCCCGTACGTGACCCAGAACCCCGCGTTCATGCGTCCCGCCGAGGTGGACCTGCTGATCGGCGACCCGGCGAAGGCGCGGGACGTCCTCGGCTGGGAGCCGAAGGTCTCGTTCCCCGAGCTCGTGGCGATGATGGTCGAGAACGACCTCGCCGAGCAGTCCGCGCTGATCAAGTAGTCATGCCTGCCGCTCTCGTCACCGGAGCGAGCGGTCAGGACGGGGGCTACCTCGTCGAGCGCCTGCTCGCCGACGGCTGGGAGGTCTCCGCGCTCGTGCGCGGGACCGACGACGCCGCTCTTCCCGCCGCCGTCCGCCCCTTCGAGGGCGACCTCCGCGACGCCTCCGGCCTCGGCCGTATCGTCGCGGAGGCGCAGCCGGACACGGTCTTCCACCTCGCCGGCCTCTCCTCCGTCGCGCTCTCGTGGAAGGAGCCCGTGCTCACGGCCGAGGTGACCGGCACCGCGGTCGCCGCGCTCCTGGAGGCCTCGCTGGCGCTCCAGGAGTCGGCGGGCCGGGAGGTCCGCTTCGTCCAGGCCTCGTCCTCCGAGATCTTCGGGGCCGCGACCGAGAACCCGCAGACCGAGCGGACCCCGATCCGCCCGGTCTCGCCCTACGGAGCCGCGAAGGCGTTCGCGCACCACCTCGTCGCGGTCTACCGCGGCCGCGGGCTGCACGCCTCGTCCGGCATCCTCTACAACCACGAGTCGCCGCGTCGGCCGCTCGGCTTCGTCACCCGCAAGATCACCGCCGGAGTCGCGGCGATCGCGACGGGCGCCGAGTCGGAGCTCTCGCTCGGCAATCTCGACGCGCGCCGCGACTGGGGCTGGGCCCCCGACTACGTGGACGCCCTCGTGCGCGCCTCGCGCGCCGAGGAGGCGGGCGACTACGTCGTGGCGACCGGAGTCGCGCACTCGGTCCGCGACTTCGTCCGTGCCGCCTTCACCGCGGCCGGCGTCGACGACTGGGAGCAGCGGGTCACGATCGACCCGCGGTTCGCGCGCCCCGTGGACGCACCCGAGATGCGCGGCGACTCCGCCCGGGCTCGCGAGGTGCTCGGCTGGGCGCCCACCGTCGGCTTCGAGGAGATCGTCGCCCGCATGGTCGAGAACGACCTCGAGCTGGCGCGCCGCTCCCGCTGAGCCGCGCGCACCGCGTGCAGAAGGCCCCCGCTCCTGGAGCGGGGGCCTTCTGCACGCGGTGGATCGAGGACGCCTAGGCGGTCGCGTCCGACTGCTCGGCCCGGGCCCGCTCGTCGACGCCGTCTCCCTCGACGAGGTACGACCAGACGCGGGCGGCGTACTCGTCCCAGGTGCCGCCGTCGATCGCGAGCGCCTCCGCCGAGAGCCGCGCGTGCAGCTCGTCGTCGGTCAGCAGCCGCTCGAGGGCCGCGGCGATGTCGTGGTCGTCGTGCGGATCGACGAACAGCGCGCCGCCCGAGGCGGAGACCTCGTGCATGCTGCCGAATCCGGAGGTCACGACCGGGGTGCCGACCGAGATCGACTCCACGATCGGGAGACCGTAGCCCTCGTTGATCGAGGGGAACACGGTGCACCGGGCCAGGCGGTAGGCGCTCCAGAGCAGCGCGTCGGTGATCTTGGAGAGCGAGCGGACCGGACGGCCCTGGCCCTCGAGGACCTCGAGTCGGTACTCGAACTCGGCGCTGCTCCAGGCGTTGCCGCCGATGAAGACCAGGCTGAAGCGAACGCCCCGGCGCCAGAGCAGCTCGGCGGCCTGGAGCACCGCCAGGTGGTTCTTCCGCGGCTCGTGGCTGCCGACGCAGACGACGAGCGGGAGGTCACCGGTCACCAGCGAGCGCGCGGCGGTGGCCAGCTCCTCGTCCGAGACGCTCTCCGGCTGCGAGGGCAGCAGGATCGGCCGGATGTCCGGCCCCTGCATCCCGACGCTGCCGAGCATGTGGCGCCAGCCGGAGTACTCGGTCGCGGCCGCCTCGGAGATGGTCGCGATGCGGTCCATGTGCGACACGGCGACGAGCGTGCGCGAGAAGGCGGCACTGATGCCGGTGCTCGCCGTCTCGGCGGTGGTGACAGGCACGCAGTCGAAGCCGATGGTGCCCGTGCGGTTGCCGCTGAACTCGGCCAGAGCGGAGACGCGCGACGTCCGCTCGTCCTCCACGGCGAGCTCGGGCAGGAGGTAGGTGCCCTGCCACGGGACGATCACGCGGGAGCGGTCCTCCGCGGCGTCGGGCACGTCGCCCGAGACGGCGTTCCGGCTCTGCTCCGGGGTGAGCATGACGAGCGACTCGTGGGTCGAGTCCCAGCCGGCGAGCAGGATCTCGTGGTCGCGCGTCCAGCGGACGAGGCTCTGGCGCACCACGCGCTGGATGCCCGTGGCCAGTCCCGTGCGCGCGGTGTGGTGAACGTCGACGACGACCGCGCCGACGACCACCTCGACCTCGGGGTGGTGGAAGCGGGCGAAGACCCGGTTCGAGGCGATGGTGGACGCGGCGTGGGTGAGCAGACCGGCGGTGCCGTCCAGCCGGGCCCGGCGGCGGCCGTCGACGACGTCCTCCCGGCGCGGGAGCGTGCCGCGGAGGACGGCGAGCACCAGCCAGACCTCGCGGTCGGTGGGGGCGGGCAGCAGAACGCTCAGCTGTCCCGTGAGGGCGTCGACGCTGCCCAGCGGCTCCACGGTGGGGGCCAGGGTGCGCACCAGGGTGGCGAGACGGTCGACCAGGTACTGCTTAGAGCGCACGGGGCGCCTCCTCGTGCTCGATGAGGGCCGAGGGGCCGATCAGGGCGGCCCACAGCTCCCGGGCGTAGTCGTCCCAGGTGCGCTCGGGCCGCTCGGCCGCCTCGAGGCGGAGCTCGTCGACGAGCTCCGGCGACGTCAGCAGGCGGCGCATGCCGTCGGTGATCTCCTCGTCGGACTCCGGGTCGATCAGGACGCATCCGCCGTGCTCGGCGATCTGCGCCGTGCTGCCGTAGCGCGAGGTCAGCACGGGGAGCCCGATCGACAGCGCCTCGGCGACCGGCAGGCCGTACCCCTCGTGCAGCGACGGGAACGCCAGGAACAGCGCCTCCCGGTAGCTCGCGATCAGGACGTCGTCGTCGGCTCCGCGGAGCACCTCGACCGGGCGTCCGGCGGCGACCAGCTCGCGCACGCGGGGATCGAAGACCTGGTGCGCCCACGGGTTGGCCCCGCCGATGAAGCGGACGCGGAAGCGCAGGCCCTCGCGCCAGAGGACCTCGGCGGCGTGCAGCACCGCGAGGTGGTTCTTGCGGGGCTCCTGGCTGCCGACGCAGAGCACGAGCGGCAGGCCGGACGCGCTCCGGCCCTCGGAGCGCAGGCCGTCCGGGAGCTCCACGGGCAGCGGGACCGGGACGACGGTCGGGCCGGTGAGGCCCTGAGCGGGGAGCGCTCGCACGAAGCCCTCGAACTCCAGCGCGGCCGCGGCGCTCACCGTGGCGACGCGCTCGGCGTGCTTGACCACGGAGAGGAAGTTGACGAAGCGCACCGTCTCCTCCGGCGGCACCGTGTCGGCGCTGACGACGGGGATGGCGTCGTGGCCGAGGACGACGACCTCGTTGCCGGAGTACTCGGCGAGGGCCGCGAGCGGCCCGCACTGGTTGTAGTCCGGCACCGAGGGGATGACGACGACGCTGCGGTAGGGCACGACGAACTCGATGCGCTCCGGATCGCCGTGCTCCCAGTCGCGCCGCCCGGCGGAGGACCAGTCGACGACGCGCTCGTGCTCGATCGCGCTCAGCCGCCGGAAGGACATCGATCCGTGGACCCAGGCGACCGGGACGATCTCGTGCTCGGCGTCCCAGCGGGACACGGTCTGGCGCACGACCCGCTGGACGCCGGTGTTGTGCCCGTGGCGGGCGGGGAAGTCGACGTCGATCAGGACGGCCCCGGTGACGACCTCGACGCGGGCGTCCAGATCGGCGAACCCGGTCGCGGTGCGGGAGCCGGCCTCGAGGAAGATGCGCAGCGCCGCCTCCTCGGGGGCGAGCTCGAGGGCGCGGCGGAACCAGTCGAACAGCTCGCTCGTCGGGTACGCGGCCGTGAACGACACCAGCGCGACCCAGGTCAGCTCGTCGTCCTGGCGCGAGCGGATCTCTCGGGCCACCTCGTCGAGGTACGGGCCGGGCCCGCGGGTGCGCAGCGAGGCGCGGCGCTCCTCGTCGAAGAGGAGCGCGCCGATCTGCTCCAGGCGCTGCAGCATCGCCTCCGTGCGGTGGGCGCGCGCGGCGGCCGCGCCGGCGGCCGAGACCTGCGACCGGTCGCTCATCGCGCCCGACCGGACAGGCGGCGCTTCACGAAGCGCGCGCTGTGGCCGACGGCGCCCGACAGCCCGAGCTGCTCGACGCGGATCTGGAAGGTGCGCACCAGGCGGAGCGGCTTCGTCACCCGCCAGGAGAGGGTGCGCTCGAAGCCGGAGGCGGTCACTCCGCCCACCTGGATCCGCTCGACCCACTCGTCGAAGGGGTCGTTGAGGAGCGAGTCGACCTGCGCGCGCAGGCGGGCGAGCTCCTCGTCCGGGGACTCGGGCTCGGCGAGACGGGGCTCCACCGGAACCCCGGACGTGCGCGCGGGCTCCGCTGGGACGGCTGCGGGAGCGGCGTCGCCGACGGCCGACTCGAGGCTCGGGTCGGGAGCGGGAGGAGCGTCCTCGCCCGTGCCGCCGAGGTCGGGGGCGGGGTCCCCAGCGCTCTGCGGCGCCGGGTCCAGGGGGACGTCGGAAGGCTGCGTGGGCATGGCGAACACCTCGTTCGTGTCGTTCAGTCGGCGAGCGGGAGCAAGACTACCCGCCATGCGCCGCGCACCGGCACGCCAGCCAGGGGGCTCCAGGGTGGGCCGCACGTATAATGATGCGGTCCGTCGCCCGGCGGAGGCCGAGAGCTTGGAGTTCCATGCCCAGCAAAGCTGTGGATCGCGCGCGCGCGATCGCCGACGAGCCGTTCCAGATCGCCGGCACCACGTCGGCCGTCGGCGGCGGCTCGGGCGGCTTCATCGCCTCCCTCGCCGAGATCCTGCGGCACCGCGAGCTGCTCCGCCTGCTCGTGGGGCGCGAGCTGAAGTCGCGCTACAAGGACAGCAGCCTGGGCTTCGTCTGGAGCCTCGTCCGGCCGCTGATCATGCTCCTCATCTACTACGTGGCGATCGGCCAGATCCTCGGGGCCTCTCGCGGCGTCCCGAACTTCGCGATCTTCGTCTTCTCTGGGCTCACCCTCTGGGGCCTGTTCAGCGAGATCGTGACCGCGGGCACCACGTCGATCCTCGGCAACGGCGGACTGATCAAGAAGGTGTACCTGCCGCGGGAGATCTTCCCGGTGGCGGCCATCGGCTCGGCCCTCTTCAACTTCGGTGTGCAGTTCGTCGTCCTGATCGCGGGAGCCGTCCTCACGGGCTCGCTGATCTTCGGCGTCCAGCTCCTCTACATCGTGCCCGCGCTGGCGATCGTGCTCGTGTACGGCCTCGCGCTGGCCCTGGCCCTCTCGGCCCTCAACGTCTACCTCCGCGACGTCCAGTTCCTCGTCGAGGTGGGGCTGCAGATCTTCTTCTGGCTCTCCCCCATCGTCTACGCGTGGAACTTCGTCGTCGCCGCCTCCACCGGAGCGGGCCACGGCTGGGCCGAGCAGCTCTACCTGATCAACCCGATCTCGAACGCGATCCTCGCCTTCCAGCGCGCGATCTGGGGAGACGGCTCGCGCGTCAGCATCATCGACGGCAACGAGATCGCCCCCCAGGTGTGGCCGCCGGACATGGAGCTGCGCCTTCTCATCGTCCTCGTCGTCGGGCTGGTGTTCGTGTGGATCGGCCACCGGATCTTCCGCCGCCTCGAGGGCAACTTCGCCCAGGAGATCTGATCGTGACCCTCACCAGCAAGCAGGAGTCCGTGCCCGCCTCCTCCGGCACCCCGACCGTCGTCCGTGTGCGCAACGCCTCCAAGCGCTTCGTCATCCGCAAGGACAAGTCGTTCAAGGAGCGGATCGTCAACTTCGGCCGCGGGCGCAAGCACCGCGACGAGTTCTGGGCACTCCGCGACGTCGACCTCGAGATCCCACTGGGCTCGACCGTCGGCCTCATCGGCGCGAACGGATCGGGCAAGAGCACGCTCCTCAAGCTCATCGGCGGCATCGTGCAGCCGACGACCGGCACCGTGGAGCGCCGCGGACGCCTCGCCGCGCTCCTCGAGCTCGGAGCGGGCTTCCACCCCGACCTCACCGGGCGCGAGAACGTCTACCTCAACGGCGCGATCCTCGGACTCTCGCGCAGCGAGCTGGACAGCAAGTTCGACTCGATCGTCGACTTCTCCGAGATCGCCGAGTTCATCGACACCCAGGTCAAGTTCTACTCGTCGGGCATGTACGTGCGGCTCGCCTTCGCTATCGCGATCCACACCGATCCCGACCTGCTGCTGGTCGACGAGGTGCTCGCCGTCGGCGACGAGCCGTTCCAGCGCAAGTGCATGGACCGCATCCGCGCCTTCCAGCGCGCGGGGAAGACCATCGTGCTGGTCACCCACTCGCTCGAGCAGGTCGGCGAGCTCTGCGACCGCACCATCGTCCTCGAGAAGGGCACCGTCGTCTTCGACGGCGAGACCTCCGAGGGACTCCAGGTCCTCCGCGAGAGCTTCGAGGACCGTCGGGCCGCCCGCCAGGAGCGCGAGGCCGAGGCCGCCGAGGCCGCGGACGAGCCCGCCCCCCAGCTCATCGAGATCCTGGGCTGCCGACTGCGCGGCGGATCGATCGAGCACGGCGGCACGGTCGTCCGCAGCGGCGAGACCCTCGAGTTCGACGTCACGGTGCGCACCAGCCGCCCGGTCGACGACTGGAACATCGGCATGGGCATCGACACCCCCCTCGGCCAGCGCGTCTTCGGGACGAACACCGAGCGCATCGGCACGCCGCTGAGCGCGGTCGACGGAGAGATGACGGTCACGTTCACCCTCCCCGACCTGCACCTCGGCGCCGGCAACTACGCCGTGCACGCCTCCTCGGCCACCTTCTCGCAGGGCGAGACCATGCGGATCCCGGTCGCCGCGACCTTCACGGTCGAGCGGGCCTCCGTGCACGACGGCGTCGTCGACATCGACTCCACCGTCCGCCTCAGCAGGCCGTGACCGCGCGGCGCCGCCGCCTCCTGGTCGACGCGACCGCCCTCGCGGCGCCGCGCCTGACCGGGGTCGGCCGCGTCCTGCTCGGTTTGCTGCACGCGCTGGACACCGACGCGACCGCCGCAGAGGTCGAGGTGCTCCTCGTCGTGCCGGCGAGCGAGGCGGGCTCGCTCGGGCGCTTCGGCTTCCGTACGCTGCGCGTCCGACCGGTGCCGCTGCCCCGGCCGGTGTGGAGCGCACTGACCCGAGTGCCCGCGCCGGGGATCGACCTCCTGCTCGGCCGTGGCGCCTACTTCTTCCCGAACTTCCGGAGCTGGCCGCTCGCCCGCTCCCGCTCGCTCACCTTCGTGCACGACGTCTGCTTCGCTGTGATGCCCGAGCTCGTTCCGCGCGAGCGCCGAGAGCTGCTGTCGCGGTCCGTGCCCCGGTGGATCCGGCGCAGCGACCTTGTCCTGACCGGCACCCCGTCCTCCGCGGCCGAGGTCGAGAGCGCTCTGGGCGTCGATCCGGCGCGCGTCCGCGTGCTGCCGACCACGATCGACGCCGACCTCTTCCATGCCCGCGGCGAGGAGGAGGTACGGCGGGTCCGCGCGGAGCACGGGCTCGGGTCCTACCTGCTCTTCGTCGGATCGATCGAGCGCCGCAAGAACCTCGTCACCCTGGTGGACGCGTACCGGCAGGCCGAGCGGCCGGAGGACCACACCCTGCTCCTGGTCGGCGGGGACGGCTGGGACAACGAGGACGTCCACTCCGCCGTCGCCCGCGCGGTGGCCGCAGGAGCCGACGTGCGCTTCGCCTCCTCCTACGTCGCCGACGAGGATCTGCCGGCCCTGCTCACGGGGGCCGACGCCGTCGCCATGCCCTCCTGGCACGAGGGCTTCGGCCTGCCCGCCCTCGAGGCCGTCGCCTGCGGCACTCCGGTGCTCGCGGCAGACATCCCCGGCCTCCGCGACGCGCTCGCCGGGCGGGAGTCCGCCGCCGTCTTCATCGACCCGGCGGACCGCACCGGGTGGTCGGCCGCGATCGGAGAGGCGCTGCGCCGTCCCCGGCGACTCGCACCGGAGCCCATCCCGGGGTGGGATCGCACCGCTCGGCGCCTGCTCGAGCTGGCCTTCGACGACCGCTGATCAGCGCCGGGTCGTGAACAGCAGCCAGCGCCCGGAGGCGGAGGCGACCTCGGGCTCGACGTCCCCCGTCGCCGCCTCGACGTAGGCCCGCCAGCCGTCGGGGTCGTCGGTGTAGCCGGCGGTGTCCACGTAGACGGCGCAGGCGCCGCTGCCCGCCACGGCGTCGGCGAACTCCGCGGGGTCGTCGACGTCGCCCCAGACGTCCCAGCCGTAGGTGCCCTCCACCGCCCCGTAGCTCCAGCGGAGGCGTCCCTCCTCGGTCGCGAGGTAGGGCAGCGCCTCGTCGTAGTCGGAGAGCGCTCCGATCCGCCCGCTGTCGGGGAAGCTCTTCAGGGGGAGCTCCACCACACCGCAGCCGTCGTCCAGCTGCGCGTCGGCCTCCGACACGAACGAGCGCATCTCGGAGTCGTCGGTCGGAGCGATCGGCACCGCGGCCGATACTCCGGCCAGCTGATCGACCACGGCGACGGCGGCGAGCAGCGCCGCCACGAGGATCCGGACACCGCCACGGGCCGTGATCCGATCGAGCAGGAGCGCGAGCACGCCGAGGACGAGGACCGCGATGACGATCGACATCCGCGCCCACGCACGGATCGTCGGCCCCGCCACCAGCGAGACCACGACGCCCAGGCCCGTCACCGTGTAGAAGAGGAGCGCGGCCAGTGTCGCCACGGCGAGGACGCGCACGCGGGCGTCCGAGAAGAACCGGCCGACCGCGGTCGCACGGAGCGCCCGTCCGCCGCCGAGCGCGGTGATCGGAAGCGCCACGAGCGTAATCAGGAGCGCGACGCTGGCGAGGATCGAGAACCCGGGCGGCTCCGTCGTCGGCGCCACGCCGGACTGGCCCGCGTAGGTGTTCAGCAGGCCGTACCCCTGCGGCAGCCCGGTTCCCGACCAGGGCAGGCCCAGCAGCACGAGCTTGCCGGCGTAGGCCTCCGACTCCCCCACGGTCCGCGACGTGAAGTACGGGCTGTAGCGCTCCCCGAAGTCGAGCGAGAGCAGCAGCAGCGAGAGCCCGACGAACACGCCGAGCGCGAGGATCGGCACCGACGAGACAGCGAGCACGCGCAGCCGCTCGCGGGAGAGGAGCCCGGCGGCCGTGCTCACCGCCCAGGTCGCTCCGAGGACCAGGACCGCGAAGACGTAGTAGTAGCCGCCCGTGCTCGCCACCAGGAGCCCGAGCACGACTCCCGGGACGACGGAGCGCAGCACGCGGCTCCTCCGTGTCGCGCCCCGCTCGGCCCAGGCGCGGAGAGGATCGGTGCGCGGTCCGGCGACCATCAGCACCATCACGCCCAGGAGCGGGATCGCCCAGTAGTTGGCGAGGAACGCGTGGCCGAATCCGATCCGGAGGAAGTGGTACGGCAGCAGCGACAGCAGGACCGCGGAGAACGCCGCGACCCAGGGCCGCGTGCGGAGGGCGCGGAAGAACCCGTAGCCGGTGACGGCGACCGTCGCGAACGTGCCCAGGTAGAAGACGTTCAGGAGGGTCGTCCCGTCGCGCACCACGAGGGCCAGGACCGAGACGGCGAGGGCGGAGGCGACGTCGAACTGCGCGCTGAAGAAGGCGTTGAAGCCGTCGGGGAAGCCGAGCGCCGCGTTGCCGTCGAAGGGGAACGCCTGTGTGGCGCTGGTGAAGAGCGTGTAGTGCAGGATCTGGTCGTCGCCGCCCACGGTCCAGCGGGCCGTCAGGTCCTGCGGCCCGATCCCGAGCGCGAGCACGGCGGCGACGACCGAGACGAGGGCGGCGACGAGGGCCCACCCGAGCTCGACGAGCGTCCGGCGCCGCCGACTCGCCGTCCGCGGGCCGCGCACGTCAGTAGCCGCGCTCACGGCGCTGCTCCTCCACGCTGGTCTGGACGATCCGGTTCAGCTCGGTCTCGCCGTCGGTGCCCGCGTAGTCGTAGATGTCGAACCCCCCGCAGGCGACGATATCGGAGGGAGCGCCGAGCGTCCCGCGCGCGAGCCCCGCCCAGTCGGGAGAGCGGTCGGCCAGCACGAAGCTGTACTGCCGGTCGCGGTAGTCGCTCAGATTGTTCATCCACAGCTGCACCGTGAAGTCGAAGTTGACCTGCTGGACGTGCAGCGAGGCCGGCCCGTAGAGGTCCAGGGGCCGCGTCGACCAGAACGAGCCGACGCCCGCGAGCTCGCGGCCGTCGATCCAGCGCTCCAGGCAGTCGGCGTCCGGGTCCGATCGCGCCTCGGCCGCCGCCGAGGCGACCGCCGTTGTGGCCGGCACGGCGGCCACGACGAGGCCTGCCGCAGCCAGCGGGGCGACGACGCGGACGACCGGCGCCAGCCGCGCGCCCGCAGCACGCCGGTGCGCCGCCGCGGCGCCGATCAGGGCGATCACGACCACGGTCGCGGTCACCGGGATCGGCATCAGGTAGCGGCTGACCGAGCTGCCGGTGAAGACCTGCACCACCAGGAGCACCGCCGTCTGCGTCGGCAGGAACGCGCACACCGCGAAGCGCGCACGGGCCGCCTCATCGAGGGCGGCTCCCCGCGCCAGGCGGGCGACACCGGCCACGACGACGGCGAGGGCCGCCAGCAGCAGCAGACCCAGCAGCGCCACCTCGAGCTTGCCGATCAGCGGCGCCTTCAGCACCAGGAACTGCACGATCAGGTCGTCCAGGGCCGTCCCGGCGAGCGGCAGCCGGAGGTACCCGCCGGCGTCGGTCCCGATCAGGAAGCCGAGCGGGACCCGCAGCGCGGCTCCGAGCGCGGCGGCCCCGAGGACCGTGCCCGCGACGATCAGCACCGCTCGGGGAGCAGCGAGAGCGAGCACCAGCAGCACGACGAGGACCACCAGCAGGGGGCCGACGAACTGCACGAGGAGGAGCGGATCGGAGAGGGTCGTCGCGGCGACGGCCGCTCCGACCAGGAGCAGCGGACGCGCGGCCGGACGGCGCTCGCGCAGCGCGCCCAGGGCGACGGCGAGCCCGGCGAGGCCTGTGAGCACCGCGCCGTAGTAGTAGGTCGTGAGGAGGAAGGTGGTCGCCAGGGCCCCCTCGTTGTTGAGCGCGCGGCCCTCCGTCAGGCAGAGCACCAGCAGCACGGCGATGCCGGCGAGCGCGGCGGCGGGCCGCAGCCGGCGGTGCCGGTCCGCGACGAGCCGTCGCGCGAGCATCCGGAGCACGCCGTAGAGGAGGACGACGTTGAGCACGGCGTTGACCGCGAGCGCCGCCGCGGGATCGCCACCGGTCAGCAGCCACGCGACGCCGAAGACGGGGAGCTCGGGGAAGAGGAAGAGCTGGCTCGTCATCACCCACGCCGCGGGGCGGCCCTCGGCGAAGGACTGCAGGATCAGCGGCAGCGCCAGCGAGTCGCCATCACGGAAGAGCAGCGGCCGCCACGGCGTGCCGAGCATGAACCCGAGCACGAGCAGGGTCCCGCTGACGACGACGGCGAGGGCGGCGAGCTCGAGGAGGGCCCTCCGGGTCCGAGGGGATCCCGTCGGACCCGCCGTCACCGGTGCTTCCCGCCGAACCGGATGGCCAGGACGAGCAGGAGGTTCTTCAGGAGGGTGTCGCTCGGGATCTTGGAGTTGCCGACCGTGCGGTCGAGGAAGACGATCGGGATCTCCTTCACTCCGCGGGCCCGGCGCAGCGCCCGGTACTTGAGCACGATCTGGAAGCCGTAGCCGGCTGCGCGGATCGTCTCGAGGTGGAGGGTGCGCAGGAGGTCCGCGCTGAAGAGGTTGAAGCCGCCGGTCCAGTCGGTGATCTTCGAGCCGAGGAAGAGGCGCGTGTAGAGGTTGCCGCCACCGCTCAGCAGCTTGCGGTCGAGCGTCCAGTCGGGAGTGCCCCCGCCGGCGATGTAGCGGGAGGCGACCACGAAGTCGGCGCCCGCGCGCACCTCGCGGAGGAAGGCGTCGATGTAGTCCGGGTCGTGCGAGAGGTCGGCGTCCATCTGCAGCAGGTAGTCGTAGCGGCGCTCGGCCGCGAGGAGGTGCTGGAAGGCCCAGATGTACGCCGCGCCGAGCCCCTCCTTCTTCTCGCGCGAGAGCACGAGGACCTCGAAGGTGTCGGACCCGAGCTCGACCGCGAGCTCGCGCGCGCGGTCCGCGGTGCCGTCGGGGGAGCTGTCGTCGATGACGGCGACGGTCACGTGGAAGTCGGGGTTGCGGGACGCCGCGAGCGCGACCCGCGGCAGCGCCGTCGCGATGTTCGCGACTTCGTTGTAGGTGGGGACGACGACGGCGAGGGAGCGCATGAGGCGGGGAGGATCCGTTCTTCCGGTGCACCGGCTGACCGGTGAGAGCCCTGCGAGTATAACGAGGCGGTGCTCGCGAGCCTCCGAGCGCGCCCCGCGGCCCGCCGCCCCGTCCGCGCACTCTCTCAGGAACATGGCACCGGCTGTTCGACCGCCCGGCAGGGGTCCGCGGTTACGATGGACGACAGTGCACGGCGGTTCACCCCTTGTTCGCCTGCCCCGATGGACGCCCGTCGGAGCCCGACGGTCGGGCATCGACGCCAGAGGGGGACGGGAAAGAGCACCGCAGATGAAGAGACTCCTCGAATCGCAGAAGGTCCGCTTCCTCATCGCGGGCTGCACCAACACGGCGATCGACTTCCTCATCCTCAACACGCTCGTGCTCCTGCTCGGTCTGCCGACCCTCGTCGCCAACGTCTTCTCCGTCCTGGTCGGCATCACGATCTCGTACGCGCTGAACCACTTCTTCGTCTTCCGCCACCCGGGCAGGGTCTCGGTCGCCACGTTCGCGAAGTTCTTCCTCGTCACCGGGTTCAGCTCGCTGGTCCTGCAGTCGGCGATCATCTACGGCTTCGAGGTCTTCTTCGACACCCGCTTCGGCAACTCGCTGCTCTTCCTCCCCAGCTCCGGCGAGAACGCCTTCCTCGCGATCAACATCGCCAAGGCCGTCGCGGTCCTCGTGGGACTGGTGTGGAACTTCTGCATGTACAAGTTCGTCGTCTTCCGCCGTCCGGCGCACGATGCGCTGCCCGCGATCGAGACGGTCTCCCCCGCCGCCGTGGCCGTCAGCACCGAGCCCGTCGACATCGTCCGCTGAGGGCCGCAGGCTCCCGGGCACCGCTCGACCCGCGTGCTAGCCTCGTCGAGTTCTTCCGACGGGGCACTCCTCCCGTCGACGCCGCACCACCCGGAGGCTCCCATCGCCCGCTCGACGTTGCCCATCGCGGTCGTCGTCGTCACCCACTTCTCGGGTGAGGTCCTCCGCGCGTGCCTCGAGTCCGTGCCGGAGGCGACGGAGCACGACGTGCGCATCGTGGTGGTCGACAACCTGACCACGGACGACTCCGTCCGCAGCGTCGTCGAGCGCCTGCCGCAGGTCGAGTTCCACGAGACCGGGCAGAACCTCGGCTACGGCCGGGCCGTCAACTACGCGGTCGACCGCCTCGGGCCCGATGTCGAGTGGATCCTGGTGACCAACCCGGACACGGTCTTCCTCCCCGGCTCGATCGACGCCCTCTACGCCGCCGCGACGGCGGACGACCGGATCGGCTCGATCGGGCCCCGGATCCTCGACTCCGACGGCACGATCTACCCCTCCGCCCGCGCTCTGCCCTCGCTCGGCACGGGCGTCGGGCACGCCGTCTTCGCCCACGTCTGGCCCGGCAACCCGTGGTCGGCGACCTACCGGCGCTCGCGCGCGGTCGAGACCCTCCGCCACGGCCGGATGGAGGCGGGCTGGCTCTCCGGCGCCTGCGTGATGGTGCGCCGCACGGCCTTCGAGGAGATCGGCGGGTTCGACGACCGCTACTTCATGTACTTCGAGGACGTCCAGCTGGGCGACTCGCTCGGACAGCGCGGCTGGACCAACGTCTACCTCGCCGACGCGGTCGTCTCCCACCTCGGCGGGCACTCCACCCGCCTGGCCTCGGCGCGGATGCTCGCGGTCCACCACCGCAGCGCCTACCTCTACCTCGCGCAGAAGTACGGGGCCTGGTACCAGGCGCCGATCCGTGCGGCGGTGCGCGCCGGGCTGGGCGCCCGAGTCGCGCTGATGCGCCTGCGCTCGAAGAGCTGATCCGGTCCGGTCGGGCGTGCCGCCTGGCCGGCGCCGGGCGGCCCGTCCGCCGGATCGGCGGTCAGGACGCGGAGTCGAGCTCCGTGTAGAAGGCCCGCGCCTCGTCCCAGGTCGGCAGCAGGCCCTGCGCCTGGGCCTCGGCCAGCGTCGGTGCGTCGGTGTCCTTCGGCGAGAGGAGCAGCTCGCCGGCCTCCTCCGGGAAGCGCAGGCCGATCTGCTCGTCGAGCGGGTCGATACCCTTCTCCCGCACCGGGTCGAAGGTGGCGTTCACGAGGTACGAGACCACGGCGCCCTCGGTCAGCGCCACGAAGGCGTGCGCGACCCCCTCGGCGATGTAGACGGAGCGGCGGTCGACGTCGTCGAGCAGGATCGACTCCCAGCGCCCGAAGGTCGGCGACCCGACGCGCACGTCGATCACGTAGTCGAGGACCGCGCCGGAGAAGCACGAGACGTACTTGGCCTGCGACGGCGGGATCTGCGCGAAGTGGATGCCGCGGACGGTGCCGCGCCGCGAGACGGAGGTGTTGCCCTGCCGCAGCGAGAGCGGGTGCCCGACCTTCTCGGCCAGGCGGTCGAAGCGGTAGAACTCGTAGAAGACCCCGCGATCGTCGGGGAACTGGCGCGGAGTCACTTCGTAGACGTCGGGGATGTCGAGCTCTCGGATCTGCACGGTCGCCAGTGTAACGACGGCGTGTCACGGGCCCGCGACGCCTCTCTGCGCCACCCGGCGGCGTGCCGGAGCGCCGACCGTCGGCCGACGGACCGCTCGGGCATGATGAGGAGGTGACCTTCCTCATCACGGGCGCCTCCGGCATGCTCGGCACCGACCTGCGCGCGGCCCTCGGCTCCCGCCCCAGCACCGCCCTCGGCCGCTCCGACCTCGACGTGACCGACCTCGACGCCGTGCGCGCCGCCGTCGCGGGACACGACGCCGTGGTGAACTGCGCCGCGTACACCCGCGTCGACGACGCCGAGACCGACGAGGAGGAGGCGCACCGCGTCAACGCCGTCGGAGCGCGCAACCTCGCCCTCGCCACCGCCGAGACGGGAGCCGCGCTCGTGCAGGTCTCCACCGACTACGTCTTCGACGGCTCCGCGACGACCCCCTACTCCGAGGACCACCCCCGGAACCCGATCTCGGCCTACGGCCGCACGAAGGCCGAGGGCGAGCGCCTGGTGCTCGAGGCCAACCCGGAGCGCGGCTACGTCGTCCGCACGGCCTGGCTCTACGGCGAGCACGGCGGCAACTTCGCGAAGACGATGGTGCGACTGGCGGGCGCGCACGAGACGCTGACCGTGGTCGACGACCAGCACGGCCAGCCCACCTGGACCGCCGACCTCGCCGCGCGCCTGATCGAGCTGGTCGACGCGGAGGCCCCGGCCGGCGTCTACCACGGCACCAGCTCCGGCGAGACGACCTGGCTCGGCTTCGCCCGTGCCGTCTTCGCCAAGGCGGGCCTGGATCCCGAGCGCCTGCGCCCGACCGACAGCGGCTCGTTCGTCCGCCCCGCTCCGCGTCCGGCCTACTCGGTCCTCGGCCACGACGGCTGGAGCCGGGCGGGCCTGCCGCCGCTGCGCTCCTGGCAGGACGCGCTCGCAGCCGCACCCCTCGAGGCGGTGACCCCGTGACCACCACTCTCCGCGTCGTCGTCGACCAGATGCTCGCCCGCGTGCCCGGCGGCATCGGCCGCTACACCGAGGAGCTCACCCGCGAGCTGATCGCGACGGCTCCCCGCGACTGCGAGGTGGAGGCCGTCGTCTCCGCCCACCCGCCCGAGAAGGAGGAGGAGCTGCGCCTGCGCCTGCCCGGCCTCGCGCGCATCCACCGGCTGCCGCTCGGGCGCCGCGAGCTCTCGCGCGCCTGGCAGTACGGGATCGCCATCCCGGCCGGCGGCGGCATGATCCACGCCCCGAGCCTCTTCGCACCGCTGCGCAGCCACGACGGGAGCGAGGGCGAGCAGATCGCCGTCACGATCCACGACACGGTGCCGTGGACGCATCCCGAGACCCTCACCCCGCACGGCGCGAAGTGGCACCGGGCGATGGCCAAGCGCGCCCGCAAGCACGCGGACGCCGTCGTCGTCCCCACCCACGCCGTCGCCCACCAGCTCTCCCAGCTGATGGACTTCGGCGATCGACTGCGCGTGATCGGCGGAGCCGTCGGCTCCGGCCTGGTCGTCCCGGAGGACGCCGACGAGCGCGCCACGGCGCTGGGCCTCCCCCCGGAGTACGTGCTGAGCGTCGGCACGTTGGAGCCGCGCAAGGGCCTGGTCTCGCTGATCGCGGCCTTCGGAGGAGCGTCCGCGCCGGCGATCCCGCTGCTCCTGGTCGGCCCGACCGGCTGGGGCGACCTCGACGTGGCCTCCGTCGCCGACGAGCAGGGCCTCGACGAGACGCGCGTGCGCGCCCTGGGAGTCCTCAGCGACGCCGACCTCGCCGTCGTCCTCTCCCGGGCCACCCTCTTCGTCTACCCGAGCATCGCCGAGGGCTTCGGCCTGCCCGTGCTCGAGGCGATGCACTTCGGAGTGCCGGTGGTGCACTCCGACGACCCCGCGCTGATGGAGGTCGCCGCTGACGCCGGCGTCGCCGTCGAGCGCGGCGACGCGAAGGACTACCCGGACCGCCTCGCCCTCGCCATGAGCAGCGTGCTCGCCGACACCGGGCTGCGCGAGCGGATGTCGGTGGCCGGCCGCGACCGCTCCCGCGCCTTCAGCTGGCGCGACTCCGCCGAGCGCGTCTGGGCGCTGCACGCCGACCTCTGAGGCGTGCGGCACCCGGCCGTCTACGGCGCGGAGTCGCCCGACAGTCCGGCGCTCACCAGCGAGTGCACGACGTCGTAGTCCGGGTCCTCCGGGTCGACGGCCGGCGGGACCAGCTCGATCGGATCCACCGGCTGCGACTTCGTCTTGAGCCCCAGCTGCACGAAGTAGCCGAGCATCCCCTGCGGGACGTCCGTCTTGATGACCTGGGACCCGGCGGACGCGACGTCCTGGAACTTGGCGAGGACGTTGCCCGGCTCGAACTGGGCGAGCAGCGCCTCCTGCACCTGCCGCTGGCGCGCCATCCGGTCGTAGTCGCTCGTGGTGTAGCGCGAGCGGGCGTAGGCGAGGGCCTGCTCGCCGTTGAAGTGCCAGTGCCCGGGATCGATCCACTGGTTGACGCCCTGCATCACGCCGTCGGAGTCGGGCAGCCCGCCCAGGGGCAGCGGCTCGTCGGCCACGTAGTCGATGTCGATGCCGCCGAGCGCGTCGATCAGCTGGGCGAAGCCCTCCATGTCGATCAGCGCGTAGTACTGGATCCTCAGGTCGAGGATGCCCTCGACCGCGTCGCGCATCGCCTCGATGCCGGGCTCGCTGCCGTGGTCGACGGCGTCGGGGTAGAGCTCCGGGTGCTTCAGCTCGACCTCGGTGTAGACCGAGTTGAGCTTGCAGACGTCGACGGCGCAGTTGTCGGTGTCGTAGCCGTCGGGGTAGAGCTCGTGCATCGGGCTGGTCTCGGGGAACGGGAAGTCGACGAACTCGCGCGAGACGCCGATGATCGAGGCCTTGCCGCTCGACGCGTCGATGCTGACCACCGAGATGCTGTCGGGGCGCAGACCGTCGCGGTCCTCTCCCGCGTCGCCGCCGAGGAGCATCACGTTGTAGCGGCCGTCGATCGGCTGCTCGATCGCTCCGCCGCCGAAGATCGACGACAGCGTCCCCCGTGTCACGCCGAGCAGGTAGGTGCCGTAGGCGGTGGTGCCGACCGAGACCGCCATCAGCGCGATCGTCGCGAACGCGAGCACGCCGCGCATCCGCGGGCGCACCCGGACGACGCGGATCAGGCGGAGGGTGTCGAGCGTCAGCACGGCCCAGACCACCCCGTAGACGACGAGCGCGGCCTGGAGCGCGAGCATCGAGACGTCGAAGGTCGCGAGCGTGTAGAGGCCGGTCGGGAAGACGAAGTAGAGGAGCACCGCGACCAGGAGGGCGACCCAGAGCCCGAGGGTGAAGCCGAGCCCCAGACGCCCGAGCCGGCGGTTGCCCGCGAGGACCTGAGCGGACCCGGGCACCAGCAGGTTGACGATCAGCAGCCACCACGCCCGCCGCGTCATGAAGGCGCGGGAGGCGACGTCCGGATGCCGCAGCGGCAGGGCGACGGCCGTCACAGGCCCGCCACCAGGGCGTCGTTCTTCGCGGCGACCTGCACCTCGAGGTCGGCGGCGAAGGCGTCGAGCGCTGCGGAGAGGGCGTCGTCCGCGGTCGCGAGGATCTTCACCGCGAGCAGTCCGGCGTTCCGCGCTCCGCCGATGGAGACGGTGGCGACGGGGACGCCCGCGGGCATCTGCACGATCGAGAGGAGGGAGTCGAGCCCGTCGAGTCGGGCGAGCGGGACCGGCACTCCGACGACGGGGAGCGAGGTCACGGCGGCGAGCATGCCGGGGAGGTGGGCGGCTCCGCCCGCTCCGGCGATGACGACCTTCAGGCCGCGGCCGCGGGCCTCGCGGCCGTACGCGATCATCGCCTCCGGGGTGCGGTGCGCGGAGACGACCCGGACCTCGTGCGCCACGCCGAACTCGGCGAGGACGGTGGACGCCGCCTGCATGACGGACCAGTCCGAGTCCGAGCCCATCACGACGCCGACGAGCGGCGCGGGCCCGTTCACGAGCGCGTCCGCGCTCACGAGAGGGCTCCGGCAGGGGTCGGGGAGGTCGGCAGGCTCGTCACGGCGACCATCGTACGGGTCAGTCCGTGAGAACGGCCGCCGCCGCGCGAGCCTCGTAGACCACGAGGTCGAGGTCGTCGCCGGTGGCGTTCACGTGCCCGACCTTGCGGCCCGGTCGCGGCTCCTTGCCGTAGTTGTGCACCTTCACGCCCGGGTGATCGGCGAGCACCCGCGGGTAGCGGTCGGTCAGCGACTCCCCCACCGGGCCGCCGAGCACGTTGACCATCACGGTCCACGGGTCGCGGCAGCCCGTCGCGCCGAGCGGCAGGTCGAGGACCGCGCGCAGGTGCTGCTCGAACTGCGACGTGGTCGATCCGTCCATCGTCCAGTGGCCGCTGTTGTGCGGGCGCATGGCCAGCTCGTTGACCAGGATCCGGTCGTCCGTCGTCTCGAACAGCTCGACGGCCAGGACGCCGGTGACCCCGAGGCTGTCGGCGATCGTCTGCGCGATCTCGGCCGCGGCTGATGCGAGCCGGCCGGCGGACGCGGGGGCCGGAGCGATCACCTCGGCGCAGACGCCGTCGCGCTGCACCGACTCCACCACCGGCCAGAGGATGCTCTCGCCGGAGGGACGCCGGGCGACGAGCTGCGCGAGCTCGCGGCGGAAGCCCACCAGCTCCTCGACCAGGAGCGAGCCGCCCCGGCCGTCCTCGGCGAGGGCGGTGAACCAGTCGTCCGCCTCGTGGGCGCCGCGCACCACGCGCACGCCCTTGCCGTCGTAGCCGCCGCGCGCGGTCTTCACCACGGCGCTGCCGCCGTGCTCGGCCAGGAACTCCCCCAGCTCCTCGGCGGAGGAGACCTCGGCCCACTCGGGCACGGGCACGCCGAGCTCGGTCAGGCGGCGCCGCATCATCAGCTTGTCCTGGGCGAACAGCAGGGCGTCGGGGCCGGGGTGCACGGCGACGCCGCGGGCGACGAGCTCGCGGAGGATCGGCTGGGGAACGTGCTCGTGGTCGAACGTCACCACGTCCACGGTCTCGGCGAAGGCGAGCACGGTCGCCTCGTCGCGGTGGTCGCCGACCCGTGTCGCGGCGAGCCCCGCCGGGGCGCCCTCGCTCTCGGCGAGCACGGCGATCTCGATGCCGAGCTCCACCGCCGCGGGGATCATCATCCGGGCGAGCTGGCCGCCCCCGATCACGCCGACGCGCATGGCGCTCCTCCGTCTCCGCCCGCTGGCGCGGGGCGGCTCCATGCTACCGAGGCCCCGACGCGCTCACGCGGGCGGCGGCCACTCCTGCTCGAGAGCGGGAGCCGCGCCGATCGCCTCCCGCAGCAGGTCGGCCGTGAGCTCCGGATCCGGCAGGTCCCGCAGCACGAACACCTCGGCTCCCGCCTGCAGGATCCGGACGTCGCCGCACCGGGCGAGGCGCTGGCCGAGGGAGCGCTCGACCGCGACCTCCATCCTCCGATCGAAGACCACCTCGGCCCGCCGGATCGACGCCACCCCCCGGCGCGCGCTGAGGCCGGAGGCGGTGACGCGGTAGCGCACGCTCGCCCAGCCCGCGATCCCGGGAGCGCAGAGGAGAAGCACCAGAAGTGCGGTGCCGAGCCCGATGATCCAGCGCTGCAGGGCGAGCTCGAACTGCGCGGCGAAGTAGAAGCCCGTCCAGGTGAGCAGGAGGAGGCCGACGACCGGTGCGACCGCCCGGCGGGCGCGCGGGGTCAGCCGCGCCAGCTCGCGGTCGGCGGGGTCGGTCCTGGCCATCAGGAGCGCAGATGCGTGACGTCGCCGGCCGGGAACGAGCGCAGCGCGCCGCCCTGCTCGAGCAGGAGGGAGCCGTCCGGGGCGAGTGCGGCGGCGGTCCCCTCCTCCTGCGTGCCGTCGGGCAGCTCGAGCCGGACGCGCGTTCCGAGGGTGCCGCAGGAGGCGCGGACGGCGGCGGCCGCTCCGGAGGCCTCGGGGTCGCCCTGGGCGAGCAGCGGAGCCAGCAGGCCCTGGAACCCGGTCAGGAACGCGGCGAGCACCTCGTCGGCGCTCGTCGTCCGCGCTCCGGCGAGGGCGAGCGAGGTGGCGGTCGGGACCGGCAGCTCCGCCTCCGTCAGCAGCAGGTTCACGCCGGTGCCGACGACGACCCGTCCGTCCGGCAGTCGCTCGGCGAGGACCCCCGCGACCTTCCTGCCGTCGATCAGGACGTCGTTGGGCCACTTGACGGCGACGTCCCCGTCGACGAGGGGTGCGAGGGCCCGGGCGAGAGCGGCGCCGGCCACGAGCGGCAGCCAGCCGGAGGCCTCGGCGCCGAGGGCGGAGGCGTCGACCAGAGTCGAGGCCGCGAGCGTGCGGCCCGCGGGCGCCTGCCAGACGCGCCCCAGCCGGCCGCGCCCGGCTCGCTGGTCGCCGGTGGCGACGACGGAGAGGTGCGGCCACGCGGCGGGGTCGGCGGCCGCCCGCTCGCGGAGCTCGTCGTTCGTCGACCCCGCCGACTCGAGCGCGAGGACGCGGGGGGAGACGGCGGAGGAGAGCGGGAGGAGCATGCCGCCACGGTAGCGGCGGCTCCCGCGAGGCCGCTCCGAGCGCCGCGCGCGACGGCCCGCCCTTGTCCGGATCCTCCCGTCGGGAGCGGCCCTCCCTGTGCGAGTGCGACAAGAGGAGGCGTCCGCCCCGCCGGTAGGGTGAGCGGGTGACCGCGAACACCGAACGTCCCGCGCCCGATCTGTACACGACCGCGGGGAAGATCGCGGACCTCAGGAACCGCTACCACGAGGCCGTCACGGCCAGTGGCGAGGCGGCGATCGAGAAGCAGCACGCAAAGGGCAAGATGACCGCACGGGAGCGGATCGACACCCTCCTCGACCCGGGCTCGTTCGTCGAGCTGGACGAGTTCGTGCGCCACCGCACCCACGCCTTCGGCATGGAGAAGAAGCGCCCCTACGGCGACGCCGTCGTCACCGGGACCGGCACCATCCACGGCCGCCAGGTCGCCGTGTACTCGCAGGACTTCACGATCTTCGGCGGCTCGCTCGGCGAGGTGGCCGGCGAGAAGATCATCAAGGTGATGGACCTCGCCCTGAAGACCGGCGTCCCGATCATCGGCATCCTCGACTCCGGCGGAGCACGGATCCAGGAGGGCGTGGTCGCCCTCGGCAAGTACGGCGAGATCTTCCGCCGCAACACCGCGGCGAGCGGCGTGATCCCCCAGATCTCGATCATCTGCGGCCCGGCCGCGGGAGGCGCGGTCTACTCCCCCGCCCTGACCGACTTCGTGATCATGGTCGACAAGACCAGCCAGATGTTCGTCACCGGGCCCGACGTGATCAAGACCGTCACCGGCGAGGACGTCGGCATGGAGGAGCTCGGCGGTGCGCTGACCCACAACAAGATCTCGGGCGTCTCGCACTACCTCGCGAGCGACGAGAACGACGCGCTCGACTACGCGCGGACGCTCCTCTCCTTCCTCCCGGACAACAACCTGTCGCCGGTCCCCGTCTTCGAGACCGAGGTCGACCTCGAGACGACCGACGCGGACCGCTTCCTCGACACGGTCATCCCGGACAGCCCGAACCAGCCGTACGACATGCGCGCCGTCATCGAGCACATCGTCGACGAGGGCGACTTCCTCGAGGTGCAGCCGCTGTTCGCGCCGAACATCGTGATCGGCTTCGGCCGCGTCGAGGGCCGCTCCGTCGGCATCATCGCGAACCAGCCGAGCGCCATGGCGGGCACGCTGAACATCGAGGCGGGCGAGAAGGCGTCCCGCTTCGTCCGCTTCTGCGACGCGTTCTCGCTGCCGATCCTGACCCTGGTCGACGTCCCGGGCTACCTGCCCGGCACCGACCAGGAGTGGACCGGCGTCATCCGCCGCGGCGCGAAGCTGCTCTACGCCTACGCCGAGGCGACCGTGCCGCTGGTCACGGTCATCCTGCGCAAGGCGTACGGCGGCGCGTACATCGTGATGGGGTCCAAGCAGCTGGGAGCCGACATCAACCTCGCGTGGCCGACCGCCGAGATCGCCGTCATGGGCGGCCAGGGCGCGGTGAACATCCTCTACCGCAACGAGATCCGCAAGGCGGAGGAGGCCGGCGAGGACGTCGCAGCCGTCCGGACGCGCCTGGCGAACGAGTACACCTACAACGTCGCGAGCCCGTTCCTCGCGGCCGAGCGCGGCGAGCTCGACGGCGTGATCGAGCCCTCGGCGACGCGTGTCTCCGTCATCAAGGCGCTGCGTGCGCTGCGCACCAAGCGCGCCAACCTGCCCGCGAAGAAGCACGGCAACATCCCGCTCTGACCCGGCTCGCTCGGACGCCGCGGCAGGAGACGGGAGACCGTCCGTGCCGCGGCGTTCCGCTGCGCCCACCTCCTCACGGGGCGGAGGGGCGGAACGATCAGTCGGAGGAGCCGGGGCCGGTCCGTCGGGCAGCGGACTCCGCGGGAGCATCGGGCCGCACGACGGGAGCGGCCGGCTCCGCGGCCGGAGCACCCGGCTCCCCTGTCGCGGAATCGGGCTCCGCTTCCCGGGCATCCGCCCTCGCAGCCGGAGCACCCGCCTTCACCGCAGGACCACCCGCCTTCACCCCAGGACCGTCCGGCTCGGCTGTCGGAGCACTCGCCTTCGCCGCAGGAGCGCCTGCCCTGGCGGCCGGAGCATCCGGCTTCGCCGCGGACGCCTCGGACGGCTTCTCCTCCGGCTTCGCCCCGACCACCCGCGCGAACGCCAGCGCCTGCGCGGCGGAGAGGTCCGGCAGATAGGCGCGACCCAGCGCGGCTCCGATCCGGGGCAGCTGCAGCGCGTCGGGGTAGGTCATCCAGAGGCCCGCGTAGCGCGGGTGGAACTTGGCCTTGAAGCGGAACAGCGACGTGAAGCCGTAGGCCGGCTCGAGCGTCCGCGAGAGGAACTCGAGCAGGCGCGAGAGGACCGTCGGCTCCGGAGGCTCCTCCCCCTCCTCGACCGGTGCGGTGGCGAGCGGTGCGCCCGAGAGCGAGAGGAACTCGGCGCCCTCCTCCTTGACGCGCAGCGCCGCGGAGGCGATGAGGAACTCCATGATGCCGGGCATCGAGTCGTCGGAGCGGCGCATGAAGTCGAGGGTCCAGCCGACCACGCGCCCCTCCCGATGCACGGGCAGCCAGCTCGTCACCCCCTGCAGCACGCCGTCCGGTCCGACCGCGAGCAGGAGGGCGACGTCGGGATCGCGGACCTCGTCGATCCCACCGAGGGTGAAGCCCATCTCGGGCAGCGCCTTCTCGGCGACCCAGCGCTCCGACAGGTCGACGATCTGGTTGGCCATGCCGAGGGAGAGCTCGGGCCAGCTGGTCCACTGCGCCTCGATGCCCAGCTTGATGCCGCGCGTGAGCGGGTAGCGCACCTTCTGCCACCGCTTGCCGGTGAGCTCGAAGGAGGAGAGCTCGATGATCGTCTCCTCGCCGACCGAGAGGCGCGACCAGCCGAGCCGGTCGAAGACGGGGAGCAGCTCGTCGTGGATGCTGTAGAAGACGGGCGTCCAGCTGCGCTCGTCGCAGAAACGCACGAACTCGGCCACGACGTCCTCCCGCCGCTCGGGAGCGCAGGCCGGGTCGGAGAGGGTGATCGCCACGCCGCCGATCACCCGGTAGGCGACTCCGCCGGTCCCGTCGGCCGAGATCCAGTGCGCGTTGCCCTCCCAGGTCCCCTGATGGCCGAGGCTGCCGGCGCCGTGCAGGGACAGGAGCGCGCGGTACCGCGCCTCGTCGCCGCGGTTCCGCTGCACGTCGGTGGCCCGGAGCAGGGCGACCACCGCGACGACGACCACGAGCCAGAACACCGGGCCGACCCACTCGAAGACGATCCGCGCGACGGGCTCCCGCGGCACGGCGAGCAGTCCGGCGCCGCCGAGGAAGCTCACCGGGACGAAGCGCAGCAGCCCGTCCAGGAGGAGTCTCCCGAGGCCCAGGAGCGGCTCGAAGCTCGTGCGCACGCCGGCCGAGAGCGCCAGGTAGCCGCCGAGGGACACGACGAAGGCGATGGCGACGACCCGCGTCCAGAGCCTCGCAGCGGCACGGGGCGCGCGGATGCGGAAGTGCCTCCTCCCGATCACGAGCATCGCCACGACGGCCAGCGGCACCAGCACCGTCGTCGCCACCCAGAGCAGGTACTCGGCGTAGTACAGGAACTCGGGGTGACGGGCGGCGCGCTGGAGGGAGAAGACCTCCAGGATCGCGATCGCGATGTTCACCCCGACCGCCAGCAGCAGGCCCAGGCGGCGCCCGGAGCGCAGGCCGTAGGCGGCGACGAGCAGGAGGAGGAGCGGGACGAACGTCAGCAGGATCGGCCCGGGGGCGACCAGGCTCAGCTTCACGTGGTGCGCGCAGTGACGGAGGGCGCGGCTGCACGGGTCCTCGAGGTCCGTCGTCCCCGTGAAGGCGCTCTGCAGCAGTCGGCCGAGGAACGAGAACGGACCGTAGCCCGAGTCCGAGAGGACGGCGACGAGCGGACCGATGGCGGTGACGACGACGACCGCCGCCAGCAGCCCCCGGGACTCGCGGTGCGAGCTCGGGGCCGGACGCTGCGGACGCAGTCCCGACGCTCCCCGCGCGAGCACCGCGCCGAGCACGAGCCCCGCGCCGCCCGCGAGGAGCCGGTACGCGTCGGCGGAGTCGCCCGCGTAGAGCACGAACATCAGCACGACGGCGAAGACGGTCACCCGGAGCCGGCGACGCCACAGAGCGCTCATGAAGGCGGTCGAGGCGATGAGGGCGCCGACCGCGCCGATCAGCGGGTCGAAGGTGTGGTCGCCGACGGTGTCGCCCGCCCACCACTCGCCGGCGAGAGCGCCGATCGACTGCACGGAGGACCCGACGACGATCCCGACGGCGCCGGTCACGAGGAAGGCGAGGAGGGTGCGGGCCGAGCCGAGGCGGCGCTCCGCGGCGAGGAGCATCGGGAGCACCAGCACGACGTCCAGGAGCAGCTGCAGCGGGTCCGCCGCGATCAGGAGGGCGGTCACCGCTGTCCACGGACGGCCGTCGAGGGTCGTCATCGGGCCCGCCGCCCACCAGGACGTCGTCTCGGCTCCTGCGGGGGCGACGAGCGTCCCCGTGATCGCGCTCGCGGCCAGGAGGACCAGGACGACCGAGACGGCCGCGGGCGACCTCCGGACCAGCAGACGCAGGGGGCGCAGCGCCGCGGCACCGCTCCTCGGGAACCACGTCGGCATGCGGGGACGCTCCTGTTCGCAACGGACGGACGACGCTCCGGCGGCATCCGGCGTCAGCATAGCCATGCCCCGCCGACCGGCGCCGTGAACGGCATGCGATAGCGTCACGGGATGACCGCCTCCGACTCCGCACCCGCCGTCGTCATCTCCACCCCCGGCCTCGACGCCGCCGAGATCGCCGCCGTCACGGCCGTCGTCACCGCACTGACCTCGCGCACCGAGGCCGAGCCGGAGACCCCGCAGGAGCTCAGCGGGGGCTGGAACGACCGCGCCGCGGCGGTCCGCAGGCCGCTCCGGCCGGCACCCGGAGCGTGGCGCTCCTTCTCCGGCTGAGCGGACTCGCAGACGCAGCCCGTCGGGGAACGAGCGATCCGCGACGCGGAACGTGAAATTTGTCCCCCGATTAGTCCCCTAAAGTGCTGACTATGCGCCTCCTGGCGGAGCGAGCACACTAGTGGACGTACGGTGCTCCTCCTTCGGAAGGGGCACCGCCAATCACTCGCCGACCAGGGTAAGCAGGCGGGTGTGTTGGGGGCGAGTGAGGGTAATATTCGGGTTGTTACCCTCACTCGGGGTTTGACGGCGGGCCGGGCCCCCTCTTCGGAGGAGTGGACGGCCCGCCGCACTCCGTTAACGGGCTCTTCTCATCACGCGCTGTGCGCTCGACGGGCACTGCTCACGACGGCTCTGCTCACGCTCGTGCCGCGCCGACGATCGGTCCGCTCCGAGAGTTCGGGCGCGCCGAGACCTGAGCCGTGCTGAGAGCCGGAGCGTCCCGCCCGCGGCACCGATCCGACATCCGCACGCCCTCCGGGCCGGGTCGCCACCGGTCGCTGCGCATGGGGACGGCCGCGCCGTCCCGAGCGCGCTCCGCCGCTCAGACGTCCCGTCCGCCGACGTCGTCGCGCCGGATCTCGACCCAGGCGTCGACCTCGTCACCCGCGTCGTCGGAGCCGAGGGCGCCCGCGCTGCCGTCGCCGGCCGTCCGCAGGCCCACGACTGTGACCGCCGAGGCCGAGTCGGCCGAAGCAGTGCGCACCACCACGCGGTCGACCTCCTCGCGGATCCCGCTCAGAGCTTGGGCGAGCTCCCCCAGCACCCGGCGGCTCTCGCCCTCGGAGGTGCGGTCGAGGCCGCCGTCGTCGAGCACCGACACGGTCACGCCCCGCCGCCGCGCGTCGAGCACGAGACGACGCACCTCGTCGTCCAGCAGCCGCCGGCCGCGGATCTCGTCGCGCACGGCCGCCTCGAGCAGCCGGCACTCGCGCCGCTCCTCGTCGGTGAGGCCCGGTCCCGGCTCGGCGATGCGCAGCAGCATGTCGGCGGCGAGGGCACGGGTCTGCTCCAGCCGGACCTCGCGCTCCGTGAGGTGCGCCTCCTCCGCGGCCCGCCACGACGCGGCCGCGCGCTCGGCCGCCTCGAGCACGCGCGCCTCGGAGCCCGCGCGCCCGAGCTCGACGATGAGCAGCTGCGCGATCGCGACCCAGGCGATCCCCCCGACGACGCCGAGAGTGGCCAGCGCGGCCGGGCCGGCCCAGAACACGGTGTGCACGATCAGGAAGCCGACGCCGACCCAGGCGCAGGCCGCGCGCCGGCGGGCGCACACGATCGTCATGAGGGTGCCGACCGCGGCGATGTACCAGGTGGAGTAGCCGTTGGAGGCACCCGGATCGAGCGAGGGCGCGACCAGCAGCGGCAGCGCGACGGCGACCGCAGTCATCCCGACCGCGACGGGCAGGGCGAGCCGGGTCGTCGCTCCCGGCCAGAGGGCGACGACGGTCGCCGCGACGTACAGCGCGACCGCGACGAGGTCGGCCGGCGTGGCCGGGGAGATGCGGAAGGAGAAGAAGGCGAGCACCACGTGGTACAGCGAGAAGCCGGCGCCGAGCGCCTGGAGCAGGGGGCGCGGGTAGGCGATCACGGCCCTCCTCCCGCGTCCGCCCGCCAGGAGAGGAGGACTCGGGTGCCCTCGCCCGGAGTCGAGTCGACCCGCGCCGAACCCCGCGCGTTGTGCACCCGCTCGAGGATGGAGAGCCGGATGCCCAGCCGCTCGCGCGGGACGTCGGCGAGCCGGAAGCCGCGGCCGTCGTCCTCCACCACGACCTCCACCGCGCCGTCGCCCAGCAGCCCGTGCACGGCGCGGTGGACGCTGCCGCTCGGACCCGCGTGCTGGACGCTGTTGGCGAGCGCCTGCCAGACCGCGCCGAGCAGCGCCTCGGCCACCGGGCGCGGCAGCGTCGTCGCGCGCGGATCCACTCCCTCGGCCGTCGCGACCGCGATCTCGGTCCCGAAGGTGGACGCCGCGTGGGCGAGCTGGCGCTGCAGGAGCTCGAGCGGGACCAGCCCCTCGGGCGGCTCCGGCTCGTGGTCGGGCAGCAGCACGGCGAGGGTGCGCTGCGCCATCGAGGAGACCAGCGCACGCTCGGCCGGCGACTCGGCGGAGGCGGCGGAGAGCAGCGTCGCGAGCACGTTGTCGTGCACCAGGGCGTCGACCTCGACCCGCTCCACCTCGCCGGCGTGCTGGCGCATCGCCGCCTCGTACTGCTCCATGGCCGTCGTCTGCGCGCGATCGATCTGGTCGGCCGACTGCCGGAGCACGGTGATCAGCACCAGCATCACGAAGCCGACGATGCCCACGTAGGCGGCGTCGAGGATCGCGCGGGTCGGCTCCGCCCCGCCGCCGGAGGGGAGGACGCGCAGCAGCCCGAACAGCACGGTCGTCACCGACACGTACGCGATCGCGATCCGGAGGGGAGCCGCGATCGTGCAGAAGGCGGTGCCGATGGTCAGCAGGTACCAGATCCACGGGGTCTCGCGGTCCGCGCCCCCGGCGGAGACGGCGGCCGGCCAGGTCAGGAGGGCGATGAGGACACCGACGGCGACCAGGACCGCCGTGATCCGCGTGCCCCGCCGCAGCACGGCGGTGACCACGGCGGCGGTGAGCGATCCGAAGACCAGCACCAGCACCGGCCAGGCCACCTCGGGGCGCAGGAGGGGCAGCTGCGCGAGGATCGGCGGGACGGTCTGCACGCCGAAGCCGAAGCCGAAGAACGACACGACCGTGCTGATGATCCGGTCGATGCGCTCGCGCCCGGCGTTGCGGCGGGCGATCGGCGCCTCAGCGCCCGCCATCGCCGTCGTCCGGGTCGATGCCCGGCAGGATGCCGTCCTCCACCGCGCGCCGCAGCAGATCGACCTTCGTCGGGGCGGGACGGCCGATCTCGACGTACTTGTCGCGGATCCGGTCGAGGTACTCCTTCGCCGTCGACACCGAGATCTGCAGCCGCTCGGCCACCAGCTTCAGCGGCAGCCCCGAGGCGTAGAGGTGCAGGACGTCGCGCTCGCGACGGCCGAGCACGGCCCGCGCGAAGTCGTCGTCGGCGTCGATGGCCGAGGCCCACTCCAGATTGTTGAGGACCTCGCCGCGGGCGACCGTGCGGATGGCGGCGACGACCGTCGACATGGGCGAGGACTTCGGGATGACGCCGGCCGCTCCCGCGGCGAGCGCCTCCCGCACGGCCACGACGCGGTCCGCGATGCTGTGGACGAGGACGGCGGAGCCGCGCACCTGCCCCCACTTGACGTTGCTGGTGATGCTCGAGCCGTCGTTCAGGGACAGGTCGAGGACGAGCACCTCGATCTCCGCGCCGCCGATCGTGCTCTCGAGGGCCTGGACGGTCTCGGCGGCGGCGACCACCTGCATCCCCGCGCTCTCGACGGCGGCGGCCACGCCCAGGCGCACCGACTCGTGGTCGTCCACGATCGCCACGCGCACGCGCGGGGCCTCGGCTGCGTCGACGTGGGGCTCCATCCCGCCCATGGTACGCAGACGCGGGCCCGCGGTCAGTCCTCTCGGCGGACCAGTCGCGCAACGGCCTCCACGTGGGAGGTGTGCGGGAAGAGGTCGAAGCCCTCGAGGCGCTCCAGCTCGTAGCCCGTCCCGGTCAGGGCGCCCACGTCGCGGGCGAGCGCGACCGGGTCGCAGGCGACGTAGACGAGCTGCGCCGGCCGCAGCTCCGCCAGAGCGTCGGTGACCGCTCGGCCGGCGCCCGAGCGCGGCGGGTCGAGGACCACGGTCGCCGCGCGCCACCGCGCCCGCTCGCGCGCATCGGCCTGGGCGACGACGTCGCGGAGGTAGCGGTCGACGCGGGCGGTCACCGCGCGGGCGCCGACCTGGTCGGCCAGGTTCTCGAGCGCGTGCTCGGTGGCGCGGGAGTCGCTCTCGACGCTGGTCACGCGCACTCCGGCGCCGAGGCGGTCGGCCAGCGCCGCGGCGAGCAGGCCCACCCCGCCGTAGAGGTCGTGGTTGGCGGCCGACGGGTCCGCCGCGTCCGCGTCGACGGCGGCCTGCACGGCCTCGAAGAGCGCGGCGGCGGCTCCGCGGTGCACCTGCCAGAAGCCGGTGCGGTCGACCCGGAAGGTGCGGTCGGCGACGAACTCGCTCACCACCGTGCGGTCGCGGCGGGCGCGCTTGTCGGAGGGGTCGTGCACGAGCACCGCGGCTCCCTCGGACCCGGCCGCGTCGACGAGGTCGACCACCGAGCCGGGAGCGAGGCGCTCGCCGAGCGGTGCGGCCAGGGAGGAATCGGCGGTCGCGAGGGGCAGCGACTCCACGGTGACGACGTGGTGGCTGCGTGCCGCGTAGGGGCCGACCCGTCCGTCGTCGTCGACGTGGAGGCGGTTCCGCGTGCGCCAGCCGAGGCCGCCGGACGCGTCGTCCCCGCCGATCGGCGCGACCTCCACCTCGATCTCGCGACGGGCGAAGCGGGAGAAGGAGTCGACGAGCACGAGGCGCTTCAGCTCGCGCTGGTAGGCCAGGTCGGCGTGGCCGAGCTCGGCGCCGCCGACGCGCTCCTCCGGGCGGCGGTCGAGGGCGGCCTCGGGCCAGACGTGCTCCACCCGGTGCTCGGACGCCTCGAGCACCTCGAGCGCCTCGGCACGCCAGAAACTCTCGTGCCGGACCTCGCTGATCCGCGCCCGCACGCGCTCGCCGGGGAGGACGTCCGGGACGAAGACGACGCGGCCCTCGTGCCGGGCGACGAACACGCCGCCGTGGGCGACGTTGCTAATGTCGAGCTCGATCTCGGTCCCGAGTGCGTCGTCGGCCCCGTCGGGGCGGGCGGATGCTCGGGACGGGGTCTGTGCCATCCGTCGAGCATCCCACAGCGTGGGCCCGGCCGCAGGGAGCCCTCGTGCGCCTCTACCTCGCCTCCACCTCCCCCGCGCGCCTCGCGCTGCTGCGGGCCTCCGGGATCGAGCCCGTCGTCGTCCCCTCCGAGGTGGACGAGCCCGCGGCCGTCGCCCGGGCCGAGCAGGAGCGGGGCGCGGCGCTGGACGCGGACGCCACCGTCTCGCTGCTCGCCCGCGCCAAGGCGCACGCCGTCCTGCGCCCGGACATCGACGGTCTGGTGCTCGGCGGCGACTCCGCGTTCGTCCTCGACGGGGTCGTCCACGGCAAGCCGCACGAGCCGGAGCGGGCCCGGGAGCGCTGGCGCGCCCAGCGCGGTCGCACCGGCCGCCTCCACTCCGGCCACTGGCTCGTCGACCACCGCGGCGGGAGGATCGTCGCCGAGGCCGGAGCGGTCACCTCCGCCGCCGTCACGTTCGCCGATGACATCGACGACGCCGAGATCGACGCCTACGTCGCCACCGGCGAGCCCCTCGAGGTGGCCGGCGCCTTCACCATCGACGGCCGCGGCGCCGGCTTCATCACCGCGATCGAGGGCGACCCCTCGACGGTGATCGGGATGTCGGTGCCGACCCTCCGCACTCTGGTGCGGAGCCTCAGCGTCGACTGGACCGCGCTCTGGAACCGCTGAGGCCCGTCCCGCCCTTGTGAGGAACCGACGAAGGCCCTCCGCTTCTTTGTGGTGAGCCGCGCCGGGCCGGGCGGAGCCGCCCCCTAGGGTTGGGGACCATGCCGAAGATTACGAAGGTGCTCGTCGCCAACCGGGGCGAGATCGCCGTCCGAGTCATCCGCGCCGCCCGCGACAGCGGGATCGCCTCCGTGGCCGTCTACGCCGACCAGGACCGCGACGCCGTGCACAGCCGCCTCGCCGACGAGGCCTACGCCCTCGGCGGGACGACCAGCGCCGAGACCTACCTCGTCATCGACAAGCTGCTCTCGGTGGCCCGCCGCTCCGGTGCCGACGCCGTGCACCCCGGCTACGGCTTCCTCGCCGAGAACGCCGACTTCGCCCGCGCCGTCATCGACGCCGGCCTGATCTGGATCGGCCCCGGCCCCGAGGCCATCGAGCGCCTCGGCGACAAGGTCTCGGCCCGCCACGTCGCCGAGAAGGTCGGCGCGCCGCTCGCCCCGGGAACCCTCAACCCCGTCTCCGGTGCCGCCGAGGTGCTCGAGTTCGTGGACCAGTACGGCCTCCCCGTCGCGATCAAGGCGGCCTTCGGCGGCGGCGGTCGCGGCCTCAAGGTCGCCCGCGAGCGCGACGAGGTCGAGGAGCTGTTCGCCTCCGCCACGCGCGAGGCCGTCGCCGCCTTCGGCCGCGGCGAGTGCTTCGTCGAGAAGTACCTCGACCAGCCGCGCCACGTCGAGACCCAGTGCCTGGCCGACGCGCACGGCAACGTCGTCGTGGTCTCCACCCGCGACTGCTCCCTCCAGCGCCGCCACCAGAAGCTCGTCGAGGAGGCGCCCGCGCCGTTCCTGACGGACGCGCAGAACACCGAGCTCTACCGCGCCTCGAAGGCGATCCTGCAGGAGGTCGGCTACCTCGGCGCCGGGACCTGCGAGTTCCTGATCGGCAAGGACGGCACGGTGTCCTTCCTCGAGGTGAACACCCGCCTCCAGGTCGAGCACCCCGTGTCGGAGGAGATCACCGGCATCGACCTCGTGCGCGAGCAGTTCCGCCTCGCCGAGGGCGGCGTGCTCGACTACGACGACCCGGCGCCCCGCGGCCACTCCTTCGAGTTCCGCATCAACGGCGAGGACGCGGGCCGCGGCTTCCTCCCCGCTCCGGGCCCGGTGCACGTCTTCAAGGCCCCCGGCGGACCCGGCGTCCGCGTCGACTCCGGCGTCGTCGCCGGCGACGTGATCTCCGGCTCCTTCGACTCGCTCCTCGCGAAGCTGATCGTCACCGGCGACAGCCGCGAGCAGGCGCTGGAGCGCTCGCGCCGCGCCCTCGCCGAGTTCGAGGTCACCGGACTGCCGACCGTCCTCCCCTTCCACCGCGCGATCGTCGAGGACCCGGCCTTCGCCCCCGAGGGCGGCGCGCCCTTCACGATCTACACCCGCTGGATCGAGACCGAGTTCGAGAACACGATCCCGGCCTGGAGCGGCGAGCCCGGAGCGACCGACGAGCCGGCGGCCCGCCGGAACGTGGTCGTCGAGGTCGACGGGCGCCGCGTCGAGGTCACGCTCCCCGGCGACCTGGTCGGCTCGGGACCCGCCCGCGGGGCCGCTGCCGCCTCCCCGAAGCGCCGCGGCTCCTCCTCCGTCAGCACCGTCACGGGCGACTCCGTCGCCTCGCCCATGCAGGCCACCATCGTCAAGGTCGCCGTCGCCGAGGGCGACACGGTCGTCACCGGCGACCTGGTCGTCGTCCTCGAGGCGATGAAGATGGAGCAGCCGCTCACCGCCCACAAGGACGGCGTCGTGAAGGGCCTCGACGCGACGGCCGGAGCGACCGTCCCCGCGGGACACGTGCTCCTCCAGATCGTCTGAGCCTGTTCCGGGCCGCTCCCCGCGCGGTCCGGCGCGGTCGGCTCCTCGACGTGAGGGATACCGCAGAGCGGGTCGTGTCGCGCTGCCGTGAATCGCTTCGCACGCGATTCCCGGTCGCGCGCTCTGCCGATGAAAGGCCGCTCCCCGCGCGGTCCGGCGCGGTCGGCTCCTCGACGTGGGGGGGGGTACCGCAGAGCGGGTCGCGTCGCGCTGCCGTCAATCGCTCCGCACGCGATTCCCGGTCGCGCGCTCTGCCGATGAAGGGCCGCACCCCGCGCGGCCCGGCGGAGGGGCGCGTCAGGTGACGATGTGCATGGCGCGCGCGGCGTCCGAGATCGAGCCGGTGAGGCTCGGGTAGACGGTGAAGGCCCGCGCGACCTGGTCGACGGTCAGGCGGTGCTCCACGGCGAGGGCGAGCGGGAAGATCAGCTCGCTCGCCTTCGGAGCGACGATGACGCCTCCGATGACGGTGCCGGAGCCGGTGCGCGCGAACAGCTTCACGAAGCCGTCGCGGATGCCCATCATCTTCGCCCGCGGGTTCGCGGCGAGCGGGAGCTTGTAGATCTCGCCCTGCGCGATGCCCTCCTCGATCTCGCGCTGGCTCCACCCGACGGTCGCGATCTCGGGCTGCGTGAAGATGTTCGCCGCGACGTTGCGCACCTCGGTCGGGTTCACGGCGTCGCCCATGGCGTGGAACACGCCGGTGCGGCCCTGCATGGCGGCGACGGAGGCGAGCGGGAGGAACGTGGTGCAGTCTCCGGCCGCGTAGATCGAGGGGACGCTGGTGCGGGCGACGCGGTTGACGCGGATGTGCCCCGACTCCGTCAGCTGCACCCCCGCGTCCTCGAGGCCGATGCCCCCCGTGTTCGGCACTGAGCCGACGGCCATCAGGCAGTGCGAGCCCTCGACGACGCGTCCGTCCGAGAGCACGGCCTGCACGCCCTTCTCGGTCCGCTCGACGCGGTCGGCGCGCGACTTCGAGAGCACGACCATGCCGTTGCGCTTGAAGACGTTCTCGATCACGGCGGCCGCGTCGGCGTCCTCGCCGGGCAGCACCTGGTCGCGGGAGGAGATGAGGGTCACGCGGGCGCCGAGCGCACGGTAGGCGGAGGCGAACTCCGCGCCGGTCACGCCGGAGCCCACCACGATCAGGTGCTCGGGGACGGACTTGAGGTTGTAGAGCTGGGTCCAGCTGAGGATGCGCTCGCCGTCGGGTGCCGCGGTCGGGAGCACACGCGGGCTGGCGCCCACCGAGACCACGATCGTGTCCGCCTCGATGCGGTCGAAGTCCATGCCCTCGCCACCGGCCGCCGTCGAGACGATCAGGGCGTTCGAGCCGTCCAGGCGCCCGTCCCCCTGGACGATGCGCACGCCGTGGTGCACAAGGTTCGCGCGCATGTCCTCGGACTGCTGGCGCGCGAGGCCGAGCAGGCGCTTGTTCACCGTCGCCAGGTTGACCGCCACGTCCGGGCGCACCGGCTTGTTCAGCTCCGAGCGGGTGAAGAACTGCACGCCCAGGTCGGCGGCCTCGCCGATGGCGTTGGTGGCCTCCGCCGTCGCGATGAGCGACTTCGACGGGACGACGTCGGTGATGACGGCCGAGCCGCCCACTCCGACCCGCTCGACCAGGGTGACCTCGGCGCCGAGCTGCGCTCCCGCGATGGCGGCTTCGTAGCCGCCCGGCCCCCCTCCGAGTACAGCGATCCTCTGCGCGCGCTCGAACTCGTAAGCCATGCTTCCCATTGTCCTCTCTCACTGAGTGTTCGCCCAATCGCGGGGTGTCGGATCGGCCGCGGGAGTCGCCCTCCGCCGCCGCGCAACCCGTCGGTAGGGTGGGAGGATGTCCGACCAGACCCTGCACCCGCTCGACGCCCCCGACGCCGATCCCTTCGAGATCGCGGCCCGCGCGGCCGCTCAGATCGCCGAGGCGACAGGGGTCGAGAAGCACGACATCGCCCTCACCCTCGGCAGCGGCTGGGGCAAGGCCGCCGACGCGATCGGCGAGACGACCGCGACGGTGGAGGCCACCGAGATCCTCGGCTTCTCCAAGCCGGCCGTGCACGGGCACGGCGGCACCCTGCGCTCCGTCCTGCTCCCCACCGGCAGGCGCGCGCTGATCATCGGCGCCCGCACCCACTACTACGAGGGCTACGGCGTACGCCGCGTCGCGCACAGCGTCCGCACCGCCGCCGCGACGGGCGCGACGGTGATGATCCTCACCAACGGCGCGGGCGGCATCAAGGAGCACTGGACGCCCGGAACCCCCGTGCTGATCAGCGACCACATCAACCTCACCGCCGACTCGCCGCTCGAGGGCGCGACCTTCGTCGACCTCACCGACCTCTACTCCTCGCGCCTGCGCGACCTCGCCCGGGGGACGCGTCCGGAGCTGGACGAGGGCGTGTACGTGCAGTTCCGCGGGCCGCACTACGAGAGTCCGGCCGAGGTGCAGATGGCGAGGATCATCGGCGGCCACATCGTCGGCATGTCGACCGCCCTCGAGGCCATCGCCGCGCGCGAGGCGGGCATGGAGGTGCTGGGCATGTCGCTCATCACGAACCTCGCCGCCGGCATCCAGAAGACCCCCCTCAGCCACGAGGAGGTGCTCGAGGCCGGCCGCGACGCCGAGGACGACCTCGCCCGCCTGCTCGCCGGGATCACGGGCGCCCTGTGAGCGCCGACGTCCGGGAGCTCGCCGAGGCCTGGCTCGCCCAGGACCCCGACCCGGAGACGCGGGAGGAGCTGGTCGGCCTGCTGACCGCCTCCGACTCGGGCGACGCCTCCGCCCGCGCCGAGCTCGAGGACCGCTTCGGCGCCCGCCTGGCGTTCGGCACCGCGGGCCTGCGCGGCGCCATCGCGGCGGGATCCAACCGGATGAACCGCGTGCTGGTCTCGCAGGCCGCCGTGGGCCTGGCCGACTTCCTGCTGGCGCAGGGCGTCCAGCGGCCCGTGGTCGTGATCGGCTACGACGGCCGGAAGAACTCGCGCGTCTTCGCCGAGGACTCCGCCGCGCTGATGGCGGGCGCCGGCGTGGACGCGGTGCTGCTGCCCCGGCTCCTGCCCACCCCCGTGCTGGCCTTCGCCGTGCGCCACCTCGGCGCCGACGCCGGAGTGATGGTCACGGCGAGCCACAACCCGCCGCAGGACAACGGCTACAAGGTGTACCTCGGCGGCGCCGACGAGGGCTCGCAGATCGTGCCGCCGGTCGACTCCGAGATCGCCGAGCGGATCCTCGCGGTCGCGCGGGACCGGCGCGTTCCGGAGCTGCCGCGCGGCGAGTACCGGCTCGCGGACGAGTCCGTGGTCGCCGCCTACATCGAGGCGACGGCCGCCGTCGGCCGCCAGTCCGCTCCGCTGCGCGTCGTCTACACGGCGATGCACGGGGTCGGCTGGGAGACGGCGCACCGGGTGCTCTCCGCGGCGGGATTCGACGAGCCGGCCGTCGTGGTCGAGCAGATCGAGCCCGACGCGGCGTTCCCCACGGTCGCGTTCCCGAACCCGGAGGAGGCGGGCGCCCTCGACCTCGCCTTCTCGACCGCGCGCTCCGGTCGCGCGCAGCTGATCGTGGCGAACGACCCGGACGCCGACCGCTTCGCCGCCGCCGTGCCCGACGCCTCCGCCCCGGAGGGCTTCCGGCGCCTCACCGGCAACGAGGTCGGAGCGCTGCTCGGCTGGCGCGCCGCCGAGCAGGCCCGCCGCGAGGGCCGCACCGGAGGAGCGCTCGCCTGCTCGATCGTGTCCTCCCCCGCCCTCGGTGCCGTGGCGGCCGACTACGGCCTCGACTTCGCCGAGACGCTCACGGGCTTCAAGTGGATCTCGCGCGTCCCCGACCTCGTCTTCGGCTACGAGGAGGCGCTCGGCTACCTGGTGAACCCCGGGACCGTCCGCGACAAGGACGGCGTCTCGGCCGCGCTCGCCTTCCTCTCCCTCGCGAGCGCGCTCGCCGCCGAGGAGCGCACGATCGACGACGAGCTGGAGTCGTTCGCCGAGCGGTTCGGGCTCTTCGGATCGGAGCAGATCTCGCTCCGCGTCACCGACCTCTCCGAGATCGGCCGGATCATGGCCGGACTGCGCGCGACGCCTCCGACCGCGATCGGCGGGCTCGCCGTCGAGCGGAGCGAGGACCTGCTCGCCGAGGGCGGCGCGCTGCCCCCGACCGACGCGCTCCGCTTCTCCCTGGACGGTGCCCGTCTCATCGCGCGCCCGAGCGGCACGGAGCCGAAGGTCAAGCTCTACCTCGACGCCTGGTCGCACGACTCCGACGCCGACGCCCGCCGGTCGGCCGTCTCGTCCCGCCTCGCCGCCCTGCGCACCGGCGCCGCGGAGCTCCTCGCGTAGGTCCCCCTCCGGTCAGCGGGGCGCGCGGACACCGATCCGCTCGCCCCGCTTCCAGAGCCACTCCACCGGACCGAGCTCGAACCGGCGCAGCCACAGGTGCGCCGCGAGCACGACGACCGCCGCGATGAGCAGGAACGCTCCGACGGTCGCCGGGACGCGCCACTGCGCGGCGGTCACCGCCAGCCCGAGTCCCCAGCCGTAGAAGAGGGCGCCGCCGAGCAGGTTCTGCAGGAGGTAGGCGCTCAGGGCGACCCGGCCGACCTCCCGCGCCCGGCGTGCCGCCCAGCCCTCGGCGCCCCGGCGGAGGCAGGCCTCGGCGAGGGCCGCGAGCAGGCCGAGCCCGACCAGGGGCGCGACGAGGTAGCGCTCGGCGAGCAGACCGGCGGCGCTCCCCCCGACGCCCAGCGCGAGGTCGACGGGGAGGGCGAGGGCGCCGAGGACCATCAGGCGGCGGCGGAGTGACGCGCCCTCGGCGGCGAGGACCCCCGCCCGATGGAGGCGCGCGCCGAGGAGGAACATCGCGAGGCTGAGGAGCCCGATGAGCACCGGCTCCGCACGGAAGACGCCCGCGTTCTGCAGCCGGAAGAGGGCGAGGCCGAGGAACGACGCGTCCGCGTAGGGGCTCCGACCGGTCGGCCCCTGTCCGGCACCGTCCGGGCTCGCCGCCACGAGCGCCACGAGCGCCGAGATCAGGACGACGTGCAGAGCGCCGCAGACGAGGATCACGCGGCGCTGCGTCGTCGGCCGGGTGAGCAGCAGCCAGGCGACGACCGCTCCGGTGACGGCGTATCCCATGAGGACGTCGAACTCCGCGATCAGCACGTAGTTGACCGCGCCGTCCAGGAGGAGGAGCGTCGCGCGCCAGAGGTAGCGGCCCGGCCAGCGCGTCCCGCGCCGGACCGCGGACGCGTGCTGGATCGCGAGGCCCACCCCGAAGGCGAGGGAGAGGAGGGCGAGGAACTTGCCCTGCGCCAGCGCCATCAGCAGGAGCTGCGCAGTCCCGGCGGAGGAGGAGGTCTCCGGCGTCACCGGGACGGAGAGCAGTCCGAGCATCCCCCAGGGGTGGGAGAAGATCCAGATGTTCGTGCCGAGGGTCCCGATGATCGCGACACCGCGGACGACGTCCAGGGTCGCGATGCGGCGGCCGGCTTCGGCACGGGGCGGCAATACGGTCGTATTGGTCATGTCCGAGAGCGTAGCCTGCTCGAGCAGTCGAACGAGAGGGACGCCATGCCGGATCGGCGCGAGAGCAGGAGCGACATCCTCTCGGCGGTCGTCGTCGTCCTCTCGACCCGCGGGGCGGAGCACCTCAGCATCCGCACCGTCGCGGCCGAGGCCGGCGTCTCAGTGGGGGCCGTCCAGCACCACTTCCCGACGAAGCAGGCGCTGCTGGCCGGCGCGATGGCCCGGGTCGAGGAGCGCTTCCGCGAGCGGATGCGGAGCCGCCTGGAGGCCGAACCCTCGGCCGAGGTGCGGCTGCGCGTCTTCTGCGACGAGATCGCGTGCGTCGCGGACGAGGACGTCCCCGACGCGATCGTGTGGACCGCCTTCGCCTCCCGCGCCGGCACCGATCCGGAGATCCGCGCGATCCACACCGCAGGCTGGTCGCGCACGGAGGACGTCGTCCTGGAGCTCCTGCGCGCCGCGCATCCCGCGGCGTCGTTCGGCGCCGACGACGCCGCGCTGCTCCTCGCCGTCCTCGACGGCATCGCGGTCTCCCGTGCGGCCGAGCGGCCCGCCCGCCTCTCCCC